>NZ_JBSFVC010000038.1:0-73574 GCF_053592095.1 Streptomyces sp. NPDC002787
CAACGGCACCAGTTTCGGGCCACGACGAGGAACTGACGCACCAGCAGTAGAAGTCACACACCAACTAACGATCAACTACTGGCGCAGGACACTAGTGGACCGAGAAGCCGCCGTCGACGAAGATCGCCTGGCCGGTGATGTAGCCGGCTGAGCGGCCGGCCAGGAACACCGCCGCTCCGGCGAAGTCGTCGGGCAGGCCGTTGCGTCCGGCCAGGGTGCGTGCGGCGAGCGCGGCCACCTTCTCCGGGTCGGACGACAACCGCGTGTTGAGCGGGGTCGGGACGAAGCCCGGGACCAGGGTGTTGCAGGTGACGCCGTACGGCGACCACTCCTCGGCCTGAGAGCGGGCCAGCGACTCCAGGGCACCCTTGGAGACCCCGTACGCGCCGCTTCGGACGAACGCCCGGTGCGCCTGCTGGGAGGTGATGTGGATGATCCGGCCGAAGCCCCGCTCCGCCATGCCGGGCCCGAAGCGCTGACCGAGGAGGAAGGGCGCGTCCAGGTTCACGGCCATCGTGGCGTCCCACACGTCCTCGCCCAGCTCGCTCATCGGCGGACGCAGATTGATCCCGGCGCTGTTGACGAGGATGTCGGGCTCGCCGAACGCCTCGACCGCCTGCTCCGTCGCCGCGCGCACGCCGGCTCTGGTGCTCAGGTCGCCGCTCACCCGGGCCGCCCGGCAGCCCTCCGCCGCCAGTTCGTCGACCGTGGCCGTCAGTTCCGCCTCCTTGCGGGCGACGATCACCACGCTCGCTCCCGCCCGTGCGAGGGCCCTGGCGATGGCCTTGCCGATCCCGGAGCTGCCGCCCGTGACCACGGCGACCCGGCCGTCCAGCGAGAACAGTTCGGAGAGGTAGCTGTTGGAGATCATTCCCGCACCCTAGAGGGCGAGTTGACGGGGCCGGCGCGCGGGGACCGCTGACGCCGTTGCCAGCCACACGCTGCGCGGGCCGGGTGCGTTGCGCCCGCGATGTCGGCGTGCGGTGAGTGACGAGGGGCGTAGTGACCGGTGTCGATGGTGGTCATGCACACGAGGTCGGCTTGGCAGCGGGTGCTCGGTGAGGAGGACGTCGGCCTCAAGGAGGGTTGCGCCGCGTCCACCAGGGGTGTTGTCGGGGTCCGGGAGCGGCCAAGGCAGAGTCGAGCGGCTGTCCTGTCTCAGCGAAGTTAGTCGTGCTCGTGCCGGTGACCTGCGTGGACTGGGATTGGATGAGACGCGTGGACTGGGTGCGTTGAGACAAAACGGCAGGTCTCGGGGTGTGACGGGTTTGCGGCGCCTATCCCGACGTTCTGATGGCGTGGTTGATCGCGGAGGCGACGTCCTCAGCGATGTGGGTGGGCTGGTAGGAGTCCTGGGTCCAGGCACGTCCGTCCGTCACCCACACGCTTCGAAGACCGAGCGTGTGGGCGCCCGCGATGTCGGCGCTGGGTGAATCGCCGATGACCCACGAGCCCGGGAGGGGGACACTGACGGCATCGGCTGCCGCTTGGAAGATCTCCGGTTCTGGTTTCTTGTGGCCGACTGCTTCGGAGACGACCCAGCCGTGGACGAGTTGGTCGAGTCCGGTTTTTCGGATCTTCGCTTCCTGCTGGGTGGTGCGCCCATTGGTGACGATGGCGCAAGTCCAGCCGTCCGCGGTGGCGTTGCCCAGCGCCTCGCGGGCCGAGTGAGCCAGGACGACGCGGTCAGCGGCGCCGTTGTCGAGAAGGGCGCGGATTGCGGCGGTTGGCACGACGTCGCCGTATCGGTCGGTGAGGGCTGCGGCGACTTCGTGACGCGCGGTGTAGCCGCTTGCGTCGATCGCCATCACCCTTGTGAGGTCGGTTGCGGGGAGGTTGTGCTCGGCAAGAAAGTGGGCGACGGCGGCGCGGAAGGCCGCATCCCGGTCGACAAGGGTGTTGTCGAGGTCCAGCAGCAACAACGGCATGACCGGGAGTAGATCATGGAACCTGGGGCGAGGCAGGTCAGTTTCCGGCTGGCATCGGCACGAGGTCGGCGAAGCGGATGTTGTGAATCGTCAAGGACGGACTTCTGCAGAGCTACTCAGCAGGGGTAGTAGGGGTGGAACGGGCTCCACCGTGTTTCGGCGTCGGCTTCAGAGGGCTGGCGTGGTGGCGGGTGCCCTGGTGCGAGAGCGCAACGCTGGCGCCGTTGCGTGATGCCGCTGGCCGACACCTGATGCCCAGCCGCTGTCATCTCGGCAGCCTTGGCCCGCTCGCGCTGGGGCCAGCGAGTGCCGCTTCGGGTCGAACTCCGGCCGCGGCTTGGCCCCTTCCGGAGCGTCTGGCGGCAGACCGTGCAGAACCTCCAGGATGTGCCTCCCTTACGAGCGGGCCTGTTCGGCGGCAGCTGCGGGGAACTCCGCGATCCGGGAGGTCTGCGGCACCCCGCTCTTGCCAGTCACCAGGCAACTCCGCTGGCCAAGTGCACGATTGTGCGAGGTCCCAGCAACTCGACCGTCATGTCCTCGGCGATCAGCACCTGAAGCCAGAGGACGTGGAACAACACCGGCAGCGTCGACAGCCGGTCCCCTGCCGCATCCGCCCCCGCCATCAGTGGCCCCGGGTTTGAGAAGACCTCCCGGAGCCTGGCCGCGGCCGGGTCGTGCAGACATCGGGGGTGCCGGTAGCGCGACAGCCACCGGATATTCGCCAGCAGCACCGCGTCCGGTATCCCCAGCCGGTCGAACCTCCACCCAGCCTGGGCACAGACCAGGCGCGTCACCTCGAATGCTTCGGCGTCCTTCGGCTCGATCCGCTCGTCCGCACGGACATCGACGACCACGGCGGAGCCGTCCGCGCGGCGGATGAAGTAGTCCGGGGCGTGCCGACGCTCCCGCTCGCCGTCATGCCAGTGCAGCCAGAACGGCTGCGAGCTGATCCCCACCACGCTCGGGTCGAAGTCCATGAGCAGCAGCCGGTCCCGCTCCAGCCACGACTCGAAGCCGACGTGCCGCCCGGTCGTCGCCGCCCAGTACCAGCCCGGGAAATGACGCTCACCGCGCGACCAGCGGAACGAACGTACCGGGTCGACATTCTAGAACCGGCCCGTCACGCAGTCCCGCAGCGGACACCGTCGACGCCCGTGTACCGCGTCGACGTACGACAACTCGATGCACGGCCCCGCCTGATCCACCCCAGCCGGTACAGCCATCCAGCACCATCAGCGCCCTCAGCGGCGCGACTAGGTTCGCTGAGACAGAAGCCCGAACGACTCGGTTCGTTGAGAGAACGACTCGATGACTGAGACAGGACACCTGGGTGCGCGGTGGGGGGTTGTCATGCGACAGGTTCCGATATATCGTTGAAGCATCGCGACAGATCAACGATGGAATGGAGTGATTGCCATGCGTTCCCATGGACAGGACTTCGGATTCGAGCGTGGGCACGGACGCCGTGGTGGGGACCACCCCCGCGGTCGAGGTGACGCCGAGGCGCTGCGCGCCGCTTTCGGGCCCTTCGGGCCGGGGCATGGTGGTCCCGGGCCGTTCGGACCCTTCGGTGGTGGCCCCTGGGGCGGGCGCGGGCGAGGCGGACCGAGGGGGAGGGCGCGGCGCGGTGATGTGCGCGCGTCGATCCTGGCCCTCCTCAAGGACCGGCCCATGCACGGCTACGAGATGATCCAGGAGATCGCTGAGCGCAGCGGCGGGGCGTGGAAGCCCAGCCCCGGCTCGGTGTACCCCACCCTCCAACTGCTGGAGGACGAGGGGCTGATCGCCAGCGCGACCGAGGGCGGCAAGAAGCTGTTCTCGCTCACCGAGGCCGGGCGCACCGCCGCCGACGACGGGCCCGAGGCTCCTTGGGAGGAGGCCGGGCGCGGGGTCGACTGGGAGGCGCTGAGCGAGATCCGGCAGGCCGGCTTCGGTCTGATGGAGGCGTTCGGCCAGGTCTGGAAGACCGGCGACAAGGACCAGCGCGACAAGGCGCTGGCGGTGATCAACGAGGCCCGCAAGAAGCTGTATCTGATCCTCGCCGACGAGGACTGACAGCGGGCGGTGAGTAACACCTGAGAGCGCCCCGCGGTGGTTTCCGCGGGGCGCTTTCGTGTGGCTGCGCGGGCTCGGGAGTTACTTCACCAGGGCGCCCAGCTTGCGGAGTGACTCGCTGAGGGCTGCCGTGGCGGAGTCCTTCAGCTTGCCCGCCATCAGGGAGACGGCCGCGCCGGTGAAGCGGCCGTCGACGCGGACCGTGGTGGTGTCTCCGTCGGGGGTGAGGGTGTAGCGGGTGGCGAGGTCCACGGCCATCGGGCCCTTGCCCTGGATGGCCAGGGTGCGGGCGGGTTCCAGTTCGGCGATGGTCCACTGGACCTCCGCGGGGAAGCCCATGAGCTTCAGGTTCTCCTGGAAGGTGCCGCCCACTTCGAGGGTCGCCGGGCCACCCTTGGGAAAGCCGGTGTGGGTCGTGTTCCACTCGCCGTAAGCGGACCAGTCGACGAGCCGGGCCCAGACCTGTTCGGCGGGTGCCTCGATGCGTGCCTCCGCGCTGACATCGGCCATGCGACAACCCCTTCGTCTCGGACGGTGGTGTCGCGGAACGTAGCCGTGGGGTTGGGAACATTCAATACTGATGAACCGTCAGGAAGTGTGGCACCAGGCCTTCCGGAACAGGTCGGCGGGGAGCGCGTCCTCGGGCACGTACACCCGGTACACATGTCTGCCGTCGATTGCCGGCAGGGCCACCAGCCAGCACCCGCTCTCCATGCGGTGGGGGCGAGCGCGGGTGCGATGTGGTTGCGTACGGGGCGCATGACAAGGCGGCGCACGCCCCTTACGTGAGGACGGCGGATCTCATCCGTAGGGAGGAGACGTGGCTCGTCCTTACACAACCCGCGTCGGACGCGAAGATGCTTCCTTTCGTGGATGACTCGGGCTGGTGGGGCTGATGGGGTAGAGGACGTGCGATCCCGTATCCCCCGGCAGTCCGCCGTAGCCCACGGTCCGAACCATGTGGAGATCGAGAGCAGGCTCACCGATGAGCTGGCCTCGGTGGTCGCCGGTGCGCGCAGACGGGCCCTGCGGGACGGGGACCGACAGATCGACACGGCCCATCTGCTGCACACGCTGCTGGAGTCCGACCCCGAGGTCCGCGCCGTTTTCGAGAGTCCGCAGGTCGCCCGGTTGCTCGGCTATCTCGTGCAGCGCAGCATCGGCTACGGGCTGCGCTGGCAGATCGGCATCGAGGACATCGGTGCCGTACCGGGAGCCCCGGGCACGCCCGGCTGGTCGCCGGTGGCGGCTCGGGCGATGGCGCAGGCGTACGACCGTGCCGTGCGGCGCGGTGAGCGGCTGGCCCATGGCGTCGACCTGCTCGCGGTGCTGGTCGCGGCCGCCGGGTCGCGGGCCGTGGAGGTGATGGGCGAGGTGGGTGTCGACGTGGGGGCGGTGGCTCGGCGGATCGCCTGGGCGGGTGAGGGCGAGGGGGACGTGGTGGAAGGGGGCCGTCGGGAGGCCTCGGCCTGACGTCCAGCCGTTGAGACAGGTGTCATCGGGGATGACGCTCCTGTCGTCGGCTGTCATCATGTGCCGGTGCATACGTCTCAGGGGAGTCAGACGCAGCGCGGGCGGGGCGCCGGGCTGTGGCTCGCGCTCGGGTCCGCGGTCGCCTTCGGTGGATCCGGTACGGCGGCCAAGCCGCTCATCGAGGCGGGGCTCGACCCGCTCCACGTGGTGTGGCTGCGGGTCGTGGGCGCCGCGCTGGTGATGTTGCCGCTGGCCGTGCGCCACCGGGATCTGGTGCGCCGGCGTCCCGCGCTGCTGGTCGGGTTCGGGCTGCTGGCCGTGGCCGGTGTGCAGGCCTTCTACTTCGCCTCGATCTCGCGCATCCCTGTCGGCGTCGCCCTCCTCGTGGAGTACCTCGGGCCGGCCCTCGTCCTCGGCTGGGTGCGGTTCGTGCAGCGGAGGCCGGTGACGCGGGCCGCGGCGGCCGGGGTCGTCCTCGCGGTCGGAGGCCTCGCCTGTGTCGTCGAGATCTGGTCGGGGTTGAGCTTCGACCCGCTGGGATTGCTGCTGGCGCTCGGGGCGGCCTGTTGTCAGGCCGGGTACTTCGTGCTGTCCGACCAAGGCAGTGACGCGGGGGCGGAGGCGCCGGACCCGCTCGGGGTCATCGCCTACGGGCTGCTCGTGGGCGCGGTGGTGCTCACGGTGGTGGCCCGGCCGTGGGGGATGGACTGGGCGGTGCTCGGGGGCGTCGCGTGGATGGACGGGACGGCTGTCCCGGCGTGGCTGCTGCTCGGGTGGGTCGTGCTGATCGCCACGGTGATCGCGTACGTCACCGGGGTGGTGGCCGTGCGGCGGTTGTCCCCGCAGGTGGCGGGGGTGGTGGCGTGTCTTGAGGCGGTCGTCGCGACTGTGCTCGCGTGGGTGTTGCTGGGGGAGCGGCTCTCGGCGCCGCAGATCGTGGGTGGGGTGGTGGTGTTGGCCGGGGCGTTCGTCGCGCAGCGGTCCACGCCTTCGAAGGGGGCGCGGCGGCAGGTTGTGGCCGGTGGGGGAGGGGTCGAGGCGGAGTTGTCGGTGAGGAGTGGCCGGTGACGCCGTTGGGATCTGCGGTCTGCGGTCTGCGGTCTGCGGTCTGCGGTCTGCGGTCTGCGGGCGGTGTGTGGTTGCTCGCGCAGTTCCCCGCGCCCCTTGAGGGGCGCGGTCGGTCGGCCGGTGACCACATGCCCCGTTGGCCCGGTTGGCGTCGGATCGCTGCGGCGTCGCCGGGGCCGCCCCCAGGCTGGACGTGGGGCGGTTCGCCGGGCACGCCGTTGACCGCGAGTCGGCCGAAGCCGTAAGCCGTGCAAGGGCGAGCCGGCGCTGCCGTTCCGTGTCGTCGCGTGGGGCGTCCCAGGGGTTGATCAGCGCGTCAGAGTCTTGAGGTACTCGGGGAGGTCGGTGCCGGGGGCCAGGACGGGGTCCGGGATCGGGGTGTCGTAGCCCTTGCGGAGGGGGACGACGCCGGCCCAGTGGGGGAGGGCGAGGTCCTCGGGCTCGTCGTTGACGCCGCCGGTGCGGGCCTTGGCGGAGACCTCCGTCAGGTCCAGGCGGATCACGGCGGTGGCCGCGAACTCCTTGGGGTTGGCGGGCCGGGAGTCCCGCGAGCGGCCCGGGACGGCGTGGTCGACGAGGGCGTCCAGGGCGATGCGCCGCTCCTCCGGGTCGGTGACCTGGTGGGCGATGCCGTGCACCACCACGGAGCGGTAGTTGATCGAGTGGTGGAAGCCGGAACGGGCCAGGATCAGGGCGTCCACGTGTGTGACTGTCAGGCACACCGGAAGGCCCGGGTCGGCCTGGCCCGTCATCCGCAGCGGGCGCGACCCGGTCGAACCGTGTACGTAGAGCGTCTCGCCGACCCGCCCGTACAGGGTGGGCAGGACCACCGGGGCGCCGTCACGGACGAAGCCGAGATGGCAGACGTACCCCTCGTCGAGTATCGAGTGCACCAGTTCCTTGTCGTACGAGGCCCGCTGTGGGGCCCGGGTGGGGACGGTGCGGTCGGTCGCGGTGTACGTGGCGGACTGCGGTGTCGTCGGCTGAGGCCCCGTCATTGCGCTCTCCATTGCACTAGTGCATAATCTGCTTTGTGCTAGGAGAATACATGATCACCGGGCGGCGCGCAGCGGAGATTGCGGCCGACGTCGAACAGGCGGTGGGGGCGGGCGACTTGGAGCCCGGCCAACTGCTGCCGCCCATGCGGGAGTTGGCGGAGCGGCTCGGGGTGAATCCGAACACCGTCGCGGCCGCCTACCGCACGCTGCGCGAGCGCGGGGTCATCGAGACCGCCGGGCGGCGAGGGAGCCGTGTGCGGCCTCGGCCGGCCACCACAGGGCGCGAGTACATCCGGGTGGAGGTGCCGGAGGGCGTGCGGGACCTCGCCGACGGCAATCCCGACACGACGTTGCTGCCGCGCCTCGCGGAGGTCTTCGCGGCGGCCGCCGAACAGGGTGACCGCGAGCCGGTGCTGTACGGATCGGGGGCCGTGGAGCCCGAGTTGACGCGCATCGCGCGGGCCGATCTGGACGCGGACGGGGTGCCGGACGGGCCGGTCACCGTCACCTCCGGGTCACTCGACGCCATCGAGCGGGTTCTCGCGGTCCACCTCAAGCCCGGGGACGCCGTCGCCGTGGAGGACCCGGGGTGGGGCAGTGTGCTCGACCTCGTGCCGGCGCTCGGGCTGCGGGTCGTCCCGGTCGGCGTCGACGACGAAGGGCCGCTCGCCGGCGACGTACGCAAGGCCCTGGAGGCCGGGGCGCGGGCCCTGATCGTCACCGACCGGGCGCAGAACCCGACCGGTGCGGCCGTGAGCGCCGCACGCGCGCGTGCCCTGCGGTCCGTGCTGAGGGGGCATCCGCAGACCCTGCTCATCGAGGACGATCACGGCTACCGGATCGTCGACCAGCCCCTCCATCCGCTGGCCGGTGTCACCCGCAGCTGGGCCTTCGTGCGGTCGGTCGCCAAGGCGTACGGCCCGGACCTGCGGCTCGCCGTGCTCACCGGGGACGCGGCCACCGTCGACCGGGTGCGGGGGCGGCAGCGCTTGGGGCCGGGCTGGGTGAGCCGGCTGGTGCAGCGGGCCGTCGTACGGCTGTGGTCGGGAGGCTCGGTGGACGCGTCGGCCGTGGCGGCGTCGTACGGGCGGCGGCGGGACGCGCTGATCGGAGCGCTCGCGGAGCGCGGGGTCGAGGCGCACGGGGTCAGCGGGATGAACGTGTGGATCCGGGTGCCCGACGAGACCGGTGCGGTCGCCCGGCTGCTGCACGCCGGCTGGGCCGTCGCGCCCGGCGCCCGCTTCCGGATGAACGCCCCGCAGGGAATCCGGATCACGGTCTCCAGGCTCACGGAGGAGGAGATCGCACGGGTGGCGGACGCGGTGGCGTCGGCGGTCGGGCCGGCGGCCGGCGGGGGGTATGTGTGACGTCGATCGAGTGGGCGGTCAGGTGCGCGGCTTGGCCTGTGTCAGGGCCGCGCCCGCCAGGACGATCGCCGCGCCGACCGGGGTCGACCACGTCAGGGGCTCGTCGAGGAGCGCGACACCGGCGGCCGTGGCGATGACCGGGATGAAGTAGGTGACCATCTGGGCGGTCGTCGGGCCGACCTCGGAGACGATGCCGTACTGGACGAGCATGGCGACGCCCGTGCCGAGGGTGCCCAGCGCGACCACCGCCAGCAGGGGCAGGACCGGGAAGCCGCTCGGCAGGGTGGTGAACAGCGGGGTGACGAAGGCCAGTTGGGCGGTGGCGAGCAGGAGTTGGGCGCCGGTGAGGGAGAGGTGCGACGTGGTGGTGCCGGCCAGGGTGCGGCGGATGTAGATCCAGCCGATCGGGTAGCTGAGGGAGGCGAGCAGGGCCATCGCGGTGCCTCTCGCGTCCAGGCCGCTGAAGCCCTGCCAGACGCCGAGCACGGTGAGCACGCCGAGGAAGCCGAGGCCGAGACCGGCGACCCGGACCCGCGTCGGACGGTCCTCGGACAGGGCGACCATTGAGAGGGCCATGCCCCACAGGGGCGAGGTCGCGTTGCAGATGCCCGCCAGTGTGGACGGGATCGTCAGTTCCGCGTAGGCGAAGAGCGAGAACGGCAGCGCGTTCAGGAAGAAGGCCGCCACCGCGAGATGCCCCCAGGTGCGGACGCCGCGCGGCAGTCGCTCCCGCTTGACCGCCATCGCCGCCGCGAGGACCAGCGTGCCGAACAGCAGTCGGCCGAAGGTGACTTGGAACGGCGCGTACGCCTCCGTACCCACCTTGATGAGGAGGAAGCTGAAGCCCCAGATGAGGGAGAGGAAAGCGAAGCGCAGCCGCCAGTCGAAGGTGGCGCGCCGGCGTTCGGGGGCGTGGGCGGAGGCTCGGGTGGGCGTGACGGTGGTCATGCCCACAACGATGGTGCCCGGCAATCTTGTAGCACAAGCGAGATTTGATGAGCTGAATCTCGTAGCATCGCTTACATGTTGAACCTGGAGCGCCTGCGCACCCTCGACGCCCTCGCCCGGCACGGCTCGGTCAGCGGGGCGGCCGACGGGCTGCATGTGACGACCTCGGCCGTCTCGCAGCAGATGGCCAAGCTGGAGCGGGAGGTGGGGCAGCGGCTCCTGGCCAAGAACGGGCGGGGCGTCCGCCTCACCGACGCGGGGCGGCTGCTCGCCGAGCATGCCGCGCGGATCCTGTCGCAGGTCGAACTGGCGCAGGCCGATCTGGAGGCGCAGCGGGGGCAGGTCGTCGGAGAGCTGCGGCTGGCCGCGTTCCCGACGGCCGTCCGAGGGCTGTTTCCCGCCGTCTTCCGCGCCCTGCGCGACGACCATCCGGCGCTGCGCGTGCGCTCGCGGGAGCTGGAACCCGAGCTCGCGATCAACGCGGTGATCCGGGGCGACGTCGACCTGGCCGTCGTCCTCGACTGGTACAACAAGCCGCTGCCCGTGCCCGAGGGGCTCGCCAGGGCCGCGATCCTCGACGACCCGGTGGAGGTGGCGCTGCCCGAGGACCACCCGCTCGCCGGCCGGGACGAGATCGCCCTGGAGGAACTGGCCGACGAACCGTGGGTCGCCTGGCCGGAGGGCGAGTTCTGCCACGAATGGCTGCTCTACACACTGCGCGCCAACGGCATCGAGCCCCACATCGCCCACCGGGCCGGCGAACACCACACCCAACTCGCCCTGGTGGCCGCCGGGTTGGGCGTCTGCATCGCGCCGCGGCTCGGCCGCGACCCGATGCCGGCCGGTATGCGGACCGTGCCGGTACGCCGTCGCGTCCACCGCAGCGTCTACGCGGTGTGGCGCGCGGACGCCGACCGGCGACCGTCGATCAGGGCGGCGGTGGAGGCGCTGAGGGCGGCAGGGGTCGCGTGCGGAGCGGGCTGATCTGTGGTGGTGGGGGTGCGGGACTGGGTGAGTGGGAAGAGCTGAACTACAGCGAACCCAGCTTGCGGAAGTCCCAGGACGCGATCGCCTCCGGTGTCAGGCGCAGCCAGGCGTGCCTTCCGTCGTGGGGCATCTCGTCGATGCCGAAGTTCTTGCGGGCGAACAGCCGCTCCACCTCGACGAGTTCGGGATTCGGCTCGCCCGTGCGCGGCACCTCGCCCACGAACTCGACGGCCCCGGACAGCTCGACGCCGCGCAGTTCCCCGTACTCCTCGCCCTCGTCCACCACCACGGCGACACGCGGATCGCGGCGCAGCGCGGCCCAGCGCCTGCTGCGGGTGATCGAGTACAGCCAGAGCGAGGTGCCGTCCCAGACGAACCAGAGCGGGCTGACGTGCGGCGCTCCGTCGGACGAAACCGTCGCGACCCGGCAGGTCCGCTGAGCGCCCAAGAACTCGTCCAGTTCGGCGGGCTCCATCATGATCTTCCGGCCTCGGCGCTGAGTGACGGTCATGGAATCCCCTCCGCTGAGTGGCGTCAGAAGAGCATCGGTCGTCTTCCGTCCATGTGCAAGGGACGTTACGCTCGCCCGCCCGATCGCCGACCACCAGGGGACGCCATGCCGTCGTACGCGAGTGAGTCGAAGAGGCAGCGGGAGCTGAGCGCGCTCCTCGATCCCGCCACCACCGTCCTGCTCACCGTCGAGTGCCAGCGCGGTGTCGTCGGCCCGGACGGCGCGCTGCCCGAGCTTGCCCGGGAGGCCCGGTCGTCGGGGGCACTCGCCAACGTGGCCCGACTGGTCGCGGCGGCCCACGAGAGCGGGGTGCAGGTCCTGCACGCCATCGCCGAGCGGCGGCCCGACGGGCGGGGCGCCAACCGCAACGCCCGCCTGTTCCGCGCTGCCGAACGGCTGCCCGTACAGCAGCTGACGGGCACGACGGCCGTCCGTGTCGCGCCGCCCATCGAGGTCGCCGAGGAGGACCTGATCGTACGGCGGCTGCATGGGCTGTCCCCGCTGGCCGGCACCGATGTGGACGCGCTGCTGCGCAATCTGGGGTGCCGCACGCTGATCGTCACCGGTGTCTCCGCCAATGTGGCCGTGCCGAACGCGGTGTTCGACGCGGTGAACCTCGGCTACGCGGTCGTCGTGCCCGGGGACGCCATCGCGGGGGTGCCTGCCGACTACACCCCCGCGATGATCCGCCACACCCTCGCCCTGGTCGCCACGGTCGCGACCACGGACGAGGTGCTGGCCTGTCTCGGACGGCCGGAACGGCGGGTTTCGGGTACCTGACGACCTCAGGCCAGCATGATCGACTCGCCGGAGACGCTGACCTCCTTGGTCGGCAGCGGCTTGGTCGCCGGGCCGCTCTTCACGCTGCCGTCGGCGATCGAGAAGTTGCTGTTGTGACAGGGGCAGTTGATCACGCCGTCGGAGATCGACTTCACGGCACACCCCTGGTGGGTGCACGCGGAGGAGAACGCCTTGTAGGTGCCCGCCTCCGGCTGGGTGATGACGACGCCCTCGCTCTCGAAGATCTTGCCGCCGCCCTCGGGGATGTCCGAGGTCTTGGCGATCTCGGTGCCGCCGGAGGTGTCGCCGCCCCCTGTGGTGCTGCTGCCGGCCTCGGCGGTCGGGTCACTGCTCGCGCTGCCGCCCGCGCCGGCGCCGGACGAGACCGAGGTGGAGGAGTCGTCCTCCGATCCGCACGCGGTCAGCGCGACGGCGAGGCCCGCCACGCCGGCTGCCGCCATGACGGTGCGACGGCCCGGAATCGAAGCGGGTTTGGTCGTTTCGCTGGTCATGCTGACGGTTCCTTCCGAGATGGCTTCGCACTTTCGCCCATGGATACGGCGGGCCCGTGCTTGAACGTTCAGACAGGGTGCACATCTTGGCCTGTCCGGGATCACGGTGGCGTCAAATGCAGCTGTCTGAATGCTGTCGTTCCACGGCGCCTTCGGAGAGGCCGGCTTCGCGGGCTTCACGCCAGTGACCTGGCCCCGGCGGCACTACCACGCTGCCGGGTCCGTGTTGCCGGGCGGACGCTCGCCAGGTCGGATACGCCGTTGATCTGTTCGTTGTCCGCCGCATAGGTTCCCCCACATGACGAACGTACGGATCGGTGTGATGTACGACCGCGACTGGGCCCCGGAGGGGTTGCCCGAGTTCGCGCGGCGGGCCGAGGCGCTCGGTGCGGATGACCTGTGGGTGGTGGAGGATCTCGGCTGGAACGGCGGCGTGTCGGCGGCGGCCGTGGCCCTGGGCGCGACACACCGCCTGCGGGTGGGCATCGGTATCACCCCGGCGCCGCTGCGCAGCCCGGCCCTGCTGGCGATGGAACTGGCCACGCTGGCCCGGGTGTTCCCCGGGCGGCTGGTGGCCGGCATCGGGCACGGCGTGCGGGAGTGGATGGTCCAGGTCGGTGCCGCGCCCCGCTCCCCGCTGGCCCTGCTGGAGGAGACGATCACTTCCGTGCGCGCGCTGTTGAGCGGTGAGCGCGTCGAGGTGGTGGGGCGTGAAGTGCGGCTGGACGGGGTCAAGTTGGTGCATCCGCCGACCGAGGTCCCGCCGGTCGTCGCGGGCGTGGTGCGCCCCCGCTCCCTCGAACTGTCCGGCCGGGTCGCCGACGGCACGCTGGTCGCCGAGGGCCATGGTCCGCGCGACCTGCGACACATCCGTGAGCTGACCGCCAAGGGCGGCGCCACTGCCGACCACACCCTGACCGTCTTCGCCTTCGCCTGCGTCGGCGACGACCCCGACGAGGTGGCCGGCACCCTCCACCCCCATACCGAGGGTCATGGCGCTTGGCTGGGCCGCCCCCAGGAGGAGGTCTTCACTGTGTCCGGCGACGCCGCCCGAGCCACCGACGGCATTCGTGAACTCGCGGCGGCCGGCGCGGACACGGTCGTCCTGCGCTTCGTGGGCGAGGATCCGCTCGGGCAGCTGGAGGCCGTGCTCGGAGCAGCAGGACGGTGACATCCGGGCCTGGCGTCGAGGACGGCTGCCTCGACGCCGGGCGGGACGTGGTCGGCGTCTACGTTCTCCCGGGGCCGGGGCCGGGGCCGGGGCCGGGGCCGGGGCCGGGGGTGGGGCGGGGGAGGTAGCGGCTCCACCATGACCTGAGCCGCCCCGATCACCGGGTCGCCCAGTGCCCCGGTGGACGCCACCGCGTCGGGGTGACGCCAGGGCGACGCTCGCCTTGGGTGTTCGTTTACCGCTCGCTGCTCGCTGCTCGCTGCTCGCTGCTCGCTGCTCGCTGCTCGCTGCTCGCTGCCCGCCGGGCGTGGGGCTGGTCAATGCAGCCGGATCACCGCGTACGTCTCTCCGTCCCTGGGCGGCCGGGTCCAGGAGCGGGTGACGAAGGTGTGCAGCCGCCCGTGCACGATGGCATGACGCGGCAGATGGGCACCGAATTCGCCGGCCACCGCTTCCAGCAGCGACCGTTCCGCCTCGGCGCCGTCCTGCAAATCGCCGAAGAACAGGCTCGGGTCCAGCGCTCGCGGTATCTCCCCGCTCTGCCGGACCTCTCCGTCCGCGTACGTGAACGCGTACTGCTCGACACCGTCTCGCGCCACCGAAAGGTGGAAGTACGGTTCGCCGTGCCATGCCCTCAGGCCGCTCCACACCACCACCGCGCGGGTGCCCGCACTGGCGGCCATGGCCGGGGAGACGAATCGCCGCCGGTCGAACGAGGCGGGATCGCCGTCGAAGGCGAAGCTCCAGTCGGTGCCGGCCCGGCCGATCGCCATGAGAGCCCTGTCGTCGTAGGACGAGAACTCTCTCTGGTCCTGCGTCGACCTGTGGCGCGCCTCCCACGGGGTCAGGGGCTCGTTCAGCAGGGAGCCGTCCCCGTCCTTATCGCCGTCCCCGTCCCCGTCCGCGAGGCGGCCGGGCAGCTCCTCCGGCTCCACCCCCTCCACCAGGACGAACCGGTACGACGTGCGGTTGTTGCCCGGGTCGGGATCCGCCAGCCACGCCAGGTCGCCCGGGTCGAGCCCGGCCGTCGGCCCCGGTGCCTCACCCGCTTGCCCGCCCCTTGGCGTGGAGAGCAGCTCGCGGCCCCGCTCCGGGGTCAGCAGCGGCCCGAGCAGAGGGTCGGCCACCCACCCCAGCGGCGCCAGGTGGGCCGGTCCCAGCGGCGCCCACAAAGGCACGGCGGTCCTCAGCGTTCGCCACGCCTCGTCGGTGTCTCCCCACCGTGCCAGCTCCCGCGCCCGCTCGACCGCCTCCCCGAACGGTCCGGCCGCCGTGTACCGGTACGTGCCGCTCCTCACCTGATCCAGCGTTGCGTAAGCCAGTGCCACCAGGTCCTCGTCGGCACCCCGCAGATGGAACGTCAGTGTGGAGTCGTCCCGGTACGAGTGCGCCGCGTGCTCGGCGACCAGCGACGGCAGCAGATCGGGCGCGTACGTCGGGTCCGTCACCAAGTCCTCGAAGTACACCCCGGAGGTCTGTCCGAGCAGGCGGCGTATCTGGTCGCCCAGCCCGGCGGCCCGCGGCCTGCCGTACTCCTTGGCACCGTCCAGCACCTTCACGGCCCGCTCCCAGCCGCCGCGCAGCGTCTCCAGCCGGGCCTCCTCCACCTGGACGTCCAGATGTCGCGTCGTGTCGTTGACGAACATCGGCTCTCCGTCGCTCCCGCCCGCCCGCAGGCTGTGGAACTCCCGGTACATCTCCCGCATGAACTCGAGGAAGCTGTCGTGCCGCTCGGGTGGCTCGGCCCGCCAGCTCGCCCAGGTGTACACGGCCCACTCGCCGTCCTCGTCGACGTCGTCGGGGTCCATGAGGACGTGGGTGATGTCGGACTCGACGTCGAGCTGCAGTCCGCGCCGCCAGAGGTCCGCCTCCCGCCGCTCCTCGGGCCCGGCGTCCTCGTCCAGGTACTCCTCGAAGAGGCTCGCGAGTCCCGACTCGTCGTTGTGCCAGCGCGCGTCCTCGGTCCCCGCCAGCAGCCACACGAACCCGCCCGCGTGCCGCCATCCGTCGCTGACCTTGAGGAACTCCCGGTACGACGGGGGCATCCGGCGGCCCAGGCGCTCCTCCATGGCCGCGATCCGCTCCTCGGACGCGGGCGGGAAACCCAGCCACCGGGCCCGCTGGGCGGTCTCGTCGTCCTCGCCCCGTGTCTCGCCGTCCGGCAGGGAATCCGCCCATTCCCCGCTCCACCGGAGCAGGAAGGGCTGCCAGTCGAATGCCGTGGTGTCCGTCATACGCCCGATGCTGCCACCCGCCACTGACAGGCCCCGCTGCTCGCCGCGGATGGGCTCGTCGCCCGGCAGCGCCCCGGATGGCCGCGGTCCCGCACCCGTACGGGACGCGTGGTCCACCACCGCTCCGGGAATCCACGGGCGATGAGTCTCGCCCTGGTAGTCAGTCTCTATCCCCAATCCCCCACCGGGGTCGACCGCACTCGAGGAGAGCACCATGGCCGCTACCTACACGTTCGACGTCTTCTCCAGTCTCGACGGCTTCGGTGCCGCCGGGGGCGACTGGACCGGTTACTGGGGCAAGCAGGGCCCCGAGCTCCTCGACCACCGTCTCGCCCTGTACCGCGAGGAGCAGCGGATGGTCTTCGGGGCCAACACATACCGGGCGTTCGCGCGGATGCTGGCATCGAGCACCGAGGGGTCCGACGTGCGTGACCCATGGGTCACACGGATGAGGAGCCTGCCGGCGACGGTCGTGTCGACCACCCTGGAAGGACCTCTCGACTGGCCGGATGCGAACGTCGAGAGCGGCGACGCCGTGGATGTCGTCGCTCGGCTCAAGGAGGAGTCCGAGGTGCCGCTGCGCTCGCACGGCAGCCTGTCGATGAACCGGGCGCTGATGGCCGCCGGTCTGGTCGACCGCGTCCAGGTGACGCTCTTCCCTGTGATCACCGGTCGGACCGGGCTGGACCCGATCTTCCAGGGTGCGGCCGACTTCGACCTCGAGCTGATCGAGCACCGGACGCTCGACGGCCACATCCAAGAGCTCATCTACCGGCCCACCCTGCATTTCTGAGTCCACACCGGAACCTCGAGGAGGTCCTCGTCGGTGATCACCCTCGGTTACTATGCTCCCTTCGTGCCGGAGGGGCGGAGGGTCGGAGGGAAATGCTGAGAGAGGTCGCCGCGACCCGCTACATCACGCCGCTGCGGGAGGGCGGGTCCCTGCCGGGGCTCGTCGAGGGCGACGACCTCGGCACGTACGTCCTGAAGTTCACCGGCGCGGGTCAGGGGCGCAAGACCCTCGTCGCGGAGGTCGTCTGCGGTGGGCTGGCCCGGCGGCTCGGACTGCGCGTCCCCGGTCTCGTGACCCTCGACCTCGACCCCGTCCTGGGGCTGGGTGAGCCCGACGAGCAGGTGCAGGAGCTGATCAAGTCAAGCGGCGGCCCCAACCTCGGTATGGACTTCCTGACCCGCGCGATCGGCTTCGACCCGCTCGCCTTCGAGGTCGACCCCGGGGAAGCAGGGCGGATCGTCTGGTTCGACGCGCTGATCAACAACGTGGACCGCTCCTGGCGCAACCCGAACCTGCTGATGTGGCACGGCGAGCTGTGGCTCATCGACCACGGCGCCACCATGATCTGGCACCACCACTGGCCCGGCGCCCGCACCTCCGCCGCCAAGCCGTACGACGCCGCCGACCACGCCCTCGCCCGCTTCGGCCCCGATGTCGCCGCGGCCGCCGCCGACCTCGCGCCCCTGGTCACCGAGGAACTGCTGGCCGAGGTCACCGCCGAGATCCCGGACGCCTGGCTGACGGACGAGCCCGGCTTCGAGACACCGGAGGCGCTGCGCCGGGCGTACGCGGAGCCGTTGCTCGCACGGGCCGCCGGAATTCACGAACGCATCGAGGGGATCAGGTGAGCGACCGTTTCCTGGGGACCGGTGCGACCGGGCAGGACGTCTACGAGTACGCGCTGCTGCGGGTCGTACCCCGGATCGAGCGTGGCGAGTGCTTCAACGCCGGCGTCCTCGTGTACAGCCGCTCCCGCGCCCTCGTGGCGGCCCGCACGTACCTCGACGAGGCCAAGCTGCTCGCCCTGGACCCCGGGGCGGACGTGGCGGGCGTACGCGCCGCGCTGCGCGCCGTGGAAGGCGTGTGCGCCGGGGGAGAGGCGGCCGGGCAGGCCGCCCGCGACGACGCCGGGCGGCGGTTCAGATGGCTTGTCGCGCCCCGTTCCACGGTCGTCCAGGCGGGACCCGTGCACACTGGGCTCACCACCGATCCGGCGGCGGAGGCCGAGCGGCTGCTCGATCTGCTCGTGAAGTGACGGACCGGCGTGTCACGGACCGTGTGTGGCATGCCCCGTGAGTGGCCGACGTAAGGGATCACACCTGGTGGAGCGTTGACACCGGGTGCCAGGACTTCTAGCGTCACGTGTGCTGAAGGTACTAAGCGGTCGCTCACCGAACGGGGGCGCCGCAGGAGCCGCATCCAAGGGCGAGGAGAACCAGCAATGTCCACCACTGAGCAGCGTGTCGCCGTGGTCACGGGTGGCGCGCGCGGCATCGGCGCCGCGACCGCCGTACGACTGGCCGCCGAGGGGCGTGCCGTCGCGGTGATCGACCTCGACGAGGCCGCGTGCAAGGACACCGTGGAGAAGATCACCGCCGCGGGCGGCAAGGCGCTCGCGGTCGGCTGCGACGTCTCCGACGAGGCCCAGGTCGAGGCCGCCGTCACCCGGATCGCCGAGGAACTGGGCGCCCCGACGATCCTGGTGAACAACGCGGGCGTGCTCCGCGACAACCTGCTGTTCAAGATGAGCGCGTCCGACTGGGACACGGTCATGAACGTGCACCTGCGCGGCGCCTTCCTGATGGCCAAGGCCGTCCAGAAGTACATGGTGGAGGCCAAGTTCGGCCGGATCGTGAACCTGTCCTCGTCGTCCGCGCTCGGCAACCGCGGCCAGGTCAACTACTCCGCCGCGAAGGCCGGTCTGCAGGGTTTCACCAAGACCCTGGCCATCGAGCTCGGCAAGTTCGGCGTCACCGCCAACGCCGTAGCGCCCGGCTTCATCGTCACCGACATGACCGCCGCCACCGCCGCCCGGGTCGGCATGGGCTTCGAGGAGTTCCAGGCCGCGGCCGCCACCCAGATCCCGGTCCAGCGCGTCGGCAAGCCGGAGGACATCGCGGGCGCCATCGCCTACTTCACTGGCGAAGACGCCGGATTCGTCTCCGGCCAGGTGCTCTACGTCGCCGGCGGACCGCTCAACTAAGGGATCCAGAACATGACTTCGGTGGAACTCCCCGAGCTTTCGGGCAAGGTCGCCCTGATCACCGGCGCCAGCCGCGGCATCGGCTACGGCATCGCCGAGGCCCTCGTCGCGCGCGGCGACCGGGTGTGCATCACGGGCCGGGGCGAGGACGCCCTCAAGGAGGCCGTCGAGCAGCTCGGCGCCGACCGCGTCATCGGTGTCGCGGGCAAGGCCCACGACGAGGCCCACCAGGCACTCGCCGTCGAGCGCACGATGGAGGCCTTCGGGCGCGTCGACTTCCTGGTCAACAACGCCGGTACGAACCCGGTGTTCGGCCCGATCTCCGACCTCGACCTGAACGTGGCCCGCAAGGTGTTCGAGACGAACGTCGTCTCGGCCCTCGGCTTCGCCCAGAAGACCTGGCACGCCTGGCAGAAGGACAACGGCGGCGCGATCGTCAACATCGCCTCCGTCGCCGGTGTCTCCGCGTCGCCGTTCATCGGCGCGTACGGCATCAGCAAGGCCGCCATGATCAACCTGACCCTCCAGCTGGCGCACGAGTACGCGCCCAAGGTGCGGGCCAACGCGATCGCGCCCGCCGTGGTGAAGACCAAGTTCGCCCAGGCCCTGTACGAGGGCCGCGAGGCCGAGGCAGCCGCTTCCTACCCGCTCGGCCGGCTCGGTGTGCCCTCCGACATTGGTGGCGCCGCCGCCTTCCTCACCTCCGAGCAGTCCGACTGGATCACCGGTCAGACCCTCGTGGTCGACGGCGGCATCTTCCTCAACGCCGGGGTCGGCTGACACAGTACGGCGGGCGTCGGTGCACGATTCACCGAATGTTTCCGGCGCCCGTCCGCACCCCTCACGGGGGCTCGACAACGCCGTCACAAGCGGACTGATCGCGGACTCTGCCAGCCGGGCGGCAGCGGCCCGGGGGGCCTGCGGTATCGTTCGGCCACTCTTGGTACGGCATTTCGAGGAGCATGCACGTGTTCAACCGGAACCGATACTTGCCGCCACTCGCGGTGATCGCGTCCATATCCATGGTGACCGGGTGTGGTGTGTTCTCCTCGGACGCCTCCGAAGACGCGGACCCCATCGTCGTGGGGACCACCAGTACGCCGAGCACCCTGGACCCGGCGGCGGCCTGGGACAGCTCCTGGGAGCTGATGCGGAACGTCTTCCAGCCGCTGCTGAACTACGCGCCCGGCGCGTCCGAGCCCGAGCCGGACGCCGCCGAGAGCTGCGAGTTCACCGACAGTTCCAGCACGGTCTACAGCTGCACGCTGCGCGAAGGCCTGAAGTTCTCCAACGGGCACACGCTGGACGCCAAGGCCGTCAAGTACTCGTTCGACCGGATCAAGAAGATCAACGTCAACGGAGGCCCCGCGGGCCTGCTGACCACCCTCTCCCGGGTGCAGACGAAGGGCGACCGTGAGGTCGTCTTCCACCTCAGCCAGCCCGACGCGACCTTCCCCCTGGTGCTCACCACGCCCGCCATGTCGATCGTGGACCCCGAGGACTACCCGGCGGACAAGCTCCGTGAGGGCACCGAGATCACCGGCTCGGGACCGTACAACCTCGCCTCCTACGACGAGGGCGAGAAGGCCGAGCTGGTCAAGAACGAGAACTACGAAGGCCTCGCTGACCTCAAGAACTCCGCCATCACCATCCAGTACTTCCAGCAGTCGGACGAGATGGTCACGGCCCTCAAGAACAAGGACATCTCGGTCATCTATCGCGGTCTCGGTGCCGCGGACATCGTGGACATCCAGGCCAAGCACGACGAGGAGGGACTCCAGATCGTGGAGAACCCCACCTCCGAGATCAGCTACCTGGTGTTCAACCCGAAGGACACCTGGGCCAAGAACCCGGCGGTCCGCAAGGCCGTCGCCCAGGTCCTCGACCGCCCGGCACTCGCCCACAACATCTACAAGGACACCGTCGAACCCCTGTACTCCATGATCCCCAGGGGTCTGGTGGGCCACACGACGGGCTTCTTCGACGACTACGGCAACCCCAGCGCGACCAAGGCGAAGGCCATCCTCACCGAGGCCGGCATCACCGAAACGGTTCCTCTCACCCTCTGGTACACGACCGACCGCTACGGCTCCCAGACGAAGCCGGCCTTCGAGGAGCTGAAGCGGCAGCTGGAGGGGTCCGGGCTGTTCAAGGTCACGCTGAAGAGCCGCCCCTGGAAGACCTATTCGGAGGGCTACCAGAAGGGCGAGTACCCGGTCTTCGGACGTGGTTGGAACCCCGACTTCAACGACGCCGACAACTTCATCGCCCCCTTCGTGGGCGAGCAGAACGCGCTCGGCACCCCGTACGACGCCCCCGAGATCACGGACAAGCTGCTCCCGGAGTCGCGCGCGGAGAGCGACCGGGGCGCCGTCGCCGAGCAGTTCGAGGAGGCCCAGCAGATCCTCGTGGACGACGCCCGGCTGATCCCGCTGTGGCAGGGCAAGTCCTACACGGCCGCCAACGAGGAGATCGCCGGCCTGGAGAACGTGATCGACCCGGCGACCATGATGATCATGTGGAACCTGTCCTGGAAGACCAGCTGGTAGTTCCGGCCGCCCGCCCCGATTGTCAGTGGGCGCCTGTAGGTTCTGTGCTCTGACGACGGCCGCGCCTGGCGCGGCCGTCCATGGCCGCATGTTCCGTGGCCGTGAAGTGAGCGCACACCGGAGGAAGTTGACGTGACCGACATCGCCATGCTGCCCGAGTCCTGGCGCGGGGTCCTGGGTGAGGAGCTGCAGCAGCCCTACTTCAAGGAACTCACCGAGTTCGTCGAGGAGGAGCGTGCCAGGGGTCCCGTCTATCCTCCGCGCGAGGAGGTCTTCGCCGCCCTCGACGCCACACCCTACGAGAGCGTGAAGGTCCTGATCCTCGGTCAGGACCCGTACCACGGCGAGGGCCAGGGCCACGGCCTGTGCTTCTCCGTGCGGCCGGGCGTGAAGACCCCGCCCTCCCTTCGGAACATCTACAAGGAGATGCAGGCCGAGCTGGGCACCCCCATCCCGGACAACGGCTATCTGATGCCATGGGCCCGGCAGGGCGTGCTGCTGCTCAACGCGGTCCTCACCGTCCGCTCCGGTGAGGCCAACTCGCACAAGGGCAAGGGCTGGGAGAAGTTCACCGACGCCGTGATCCGCGCCGTCGCCGAGCGCCCCGACCCGGCCGTCTTCGTGCTGTGGGGCAACTACGCGCAGAAGAAGCTCCCGCTGATCGACGAGGAGCGCCACGTGGTGGTCAAGGGCGCCCACCCCTCGCCGCTGTCCGCCAAGAAGTTCTTCGGCTCCCAGCCGTTCACGCAGATCAACGAGGCCGTCGCCCAGCAGGGCCACGAGCCGATCGACTGGACGATCCCCGACCTGGGCTGACCCGCCACCCGCCCCCCTTCCTCCGTCGGCCGGCTCGTCCGGCCGCTCGCCGTACGGCCGCCGGGGCGCCCCCGCGGCCGTACGGAGCCGCCTGACCGGGATTGCCGGTGCCTGCCGTTAGCGTCGGGAGGGACAGGCCGGGCAGGGGGGCGACGAATGCGGAGGACACGGTGGTGGAGCGACAGGAGCAGGCGGCGCCGGACGCCATGATGACCCGGATCGGGCAGGCGGTCATGCTGCACCACGGCGGTGACCGCGAGGAGGCCCGGGACCGTCTCCTGAAGCTGTGGGCGGAGATCGGTGAGGACGGCGACCCGCTCCACCGCTGCACGCTGGCGCACTACATGGCCGACACCCAGGACGACCCGGACGTCGAACTGGCCTGGGACCTCAGGGCGTTGTCGGCGGCCGACGAACTGTCCGACGGCCGGGTGGCGCGGCGCCACGACGAGGTCGCGGTGCGCGCCTTCTACCCCTCGCTCCACCTCAACCTCGCGGCCGACTACGCCAAGCTCGGCCGCCACGACGCGGCCCGCAGCCATCTGCGGCTGGCCCGGGTCGCGATGGCCACGCTGGGGGACGACGGTCACGGCGATGGCATCCGGGCCGCCGTGGCGCGACTGGAGGCCCGGCTCGACGAGGCGGGCCCTGCCGCCGGAGGGGAGACGCCGGGGCCGCCGAGACAGCGGCCCTGAGCGGCTACGGCGACCTGCGGCGCGGAAGGAGCGCGGGGAACCGCGCGACCAGCCACGACGGCGCCGCAGACGGTTCACGGCACCACACGGCACCACCGGCACAGCGCCTGGCGCCGGATCGCGTGCCCGCGCCGGATACGTGCTCGCGGCGAATCGCATGCCTGCGGCGCCTCGCATGCCTGCGGCGAATCGCATGCTCGCGGCCGGCCGCGGTAGATCTCAACGGCCGTACACGTCCTTGCAGATGACCGCCTGTGGGGTGTCCTTGCCCCAGCCGCCGTACTTGTGACCGAGTGCGCACACGTCGGAGTTCTTGGGCGGCTCCGTCGGGATGTCCTTGGGGAGGGGCGGCACCTCGACGTGGGGCCGGGAGCCGGGCGGCGGCACGTGCCGCTCACGGGGACCCTGCCGCTCGTCCTGGGGCGGCGGGGGCGCGGCGGGCGTGGGGGTGGTGGTGGCGGGGGGTGGCGGGGCTGGCTTCTGGGTCTTCGACGCGCTCGGCGTGGGCTTCCGGGGCGGGCCGATCAGCTCCAGCGCCTCCCGCGCCGGCGCCTGCACGATCTGCGTCTCGGTGGTGCCGTCCGGGCGGGGCTCGGACGGCCGGGACGGGACGGGGGGCACCTGGGGCGAGGGCGGGTGTTGCGGGGTCACGCAGCCGGTGAGAGCCGAGACGGCCACGGCGACCAGGAGCGTTGCGGTGGTGGTCGGTCGATGCACGCGCGCAACTCTGCTGTGTCCGGGCCGCTTTGGGGAGGAGACCGGTGCAGGATGCCCCCACACGGGTGACGCCCGGGACCGCCTGCGACGCCGCCCGGCCGGCCTGCGGCCCTCGGCACGCGGGCGCGGTACGTCGTTCGCCGTCTCCGCTCAGTACCCGGTGGCCCCGTCGATCCGCTCCCGGATGAGGTCCGCGTGCCCGTTGTGCCGCGCGTACTCCTCGATCATGTGGGTGTAGATCCACCGCAGGCTCGGCGCCCGGCCCGCCCGTCGGTGCACGGCCTTGCCGATGTCGTCCAGGGCGAAGCCCGCCGCGTTGCGCCGGGCGACCGCGATCTCCTCCTGCCAGGTGCCGTACGCCTCCTCCCAGGTGTCCGACTCGGTCAGATGGAACTCCCCGTCCGGGTCCTCCTCGCTGAAGTAGATCGGTCCCTGGTCGTCGTTTACCAGCACCTTGCGGAACCAGATGCGCTCGACCTCCGCCATGTGCCGGACGAGCCCCAGCAGGGACAGCTCCGAGGGCGGGACCGACGCGGTCCGCAACTGGGCGTCGTCCAGGCCCTGGCACTTGATCGCGAGGGTCTCGCGGTGGTGGTCGAGCCAGCCTTCGAGCATGGTCCGTTCGTCGGCGGTGACGGAGGGTTCGGTGCGCTGGGTGGTCATGCCGGCCATCCTCGCAGTCCCCGTATGCTGCCGACGAGGCATTTTCGACGGCACACCGTGGACGGGAGACCCCCTGTGAAGGTCGGCTGCATCGGACTCGGCGACATCGCGCAGAAGGCCTATCTGCCGGTGCTCGGCACCCGACCGGGGCTCGAACTCCATCTGCAGACGCGGACACCCGCCACCCTCACCCGCGTCGCCGACAGCCTCCATCTCCCCCAGGGACAGCGGCACACCGATCTCGACGCGCTGCTCGCCCAGGACCTCGACGCCGCCTTCGTACACGCCCCCACCGGGGCCCACCCCAAGATCGTCCAGCGGCTCCTGGAGGCGGGTGTGCCGACGTACGTCGACAAGCCGCTCGCGTACGAACTCGCCGAGTCCGAACGGCTCGTACGGCTCGCGGAGGAGCGGAACGTCGGCCTCGCCGTGGGCTTCAACCGGCGGTACGCGCCCGGGTACGCCCAGTGCGCCGACCATCCGCGCGAGCTGATCCTGATGCAGAAGAACCGCATCGGCCTGCCCGAGCTGCCGCGCACGATGATCCTCGACGACTTCATCCATGTCGTGGACACCTTGCGGTTCCTGGTGCCGGGTGAGGTCGAGGACATGACCGTGCGGGCCCGGACCGAGGGCGGGCTGCTGCACCACGTCGTCCTGCAGCTCTCCGGGGCCGGTTTCACCGCGCTCGGTGTCATGAACCGGCTCAGCGGCTCGGCGGAGGAGATCCTGGAGGTCTCCGGGCAGGACACCAAGCGGCAGGTGGTGAACCTCGCCGAGATCGTGGACCACAAGGGGCAGCCGTCGGTGCGGCGGCGCGGCGACTGGGTGCCGGTGGCCCGTCAGCGCGGCATCGAGCAGGCGGTGCTGGCCTTCCTCGACGCCGTGCGCGCGGGCAAGGTGCTCAGCGCGCGGGACGCGCTGGCGACTCATGAGATGTGCGAGCGGGTGGTGCGGGCGGTGGAGGACCGCTCCGCCGCCTGAGCCGCACGGCCCCCACACCCTCGAACGCGCCCCACGCCAGCAGCACCAGCAGGGCCGTGTGCACCGGCCAGTCGCCGAAGCGCGCGTACGGCGTCGTACCGCTCGCCAGCGGCACGTCGTAGACCGCCGTCGTGCTCTCGTCCGTACCGAGCCAGGAGCCGACACGCTCGCCGTCCGGGCCGTACACCGCCGAGACACCGGTGAGCGTCGCGTGGGCCATGGGGCGGCCGGTCTCGGCGGCGCGCAGCGCGGCCAGCGACGCGTGCTGCTCGGGCGCCCAGCTCTCCTGGAACGTCGAGGTCGCCGACTGCGCGAGCAGCAACTCGGCACCGTCCTCGACGAGATGACGGCTCATGTCCGGGAACGCGGACTCGAAACAGACCATCGGGCCGATTCGCAGCCCCTCGCCGGAGTCGAAGACGACCTGCTCGGTGCCGCGCCTGCGGTCCTCGCCGGCCGCTTCCCCGACCGAGGTGGCCCAGCCGAGGAGCGAACGCATCGGGATGTACTCGCCGAAGGGGACGAGGCGCATCTTGTCGTAGCGGTCGCCGGTGGGACCGTCGGGGCCGACGAGCACGGAACTCTTGTAGATGCCGGGGCGGTCGGAGCGGCGGGCGTCGACGTTCACCAGGATGTTCGTCTTCGTCTCGCGGGCCAGCGTGGCGATCCGGTCGGCGAGGTCGGGCCGGTCGGCCAGGTCGTGGCCGACGCTGCTCTCGCCCCACACGATCAGGTCGAGGTCCTGCCCGGCCAGCCGTCGGGTGAGTGCCTCCTCACGGGCGAACCGGTTGTCGGGGCCGTCGGTGACACCGGGCTGTACGACGGCGATCCGCGCCTCGCCCCGCACCCCGGGTCGCGGCGACCACAGCGACACCGCCGAGGTCGCGATGGCCGCCGCGACGAGACCGGCGAGCGCCGGTGCCCGGGACCGGCGTACCGAGACCAGCACGGTGACCGCGACATTGACGGCCACCACGAGGAAGCTGATCAGCCAGACCCCGCCGACCGAGGCCAGTCGCAACGCGGGTTCCACCTGCCACTGACTGGACCCCAGCAGGCCCCATGGCCCGCCGAGGCCCTGCCAGGAGCGGACGAGTTCGATCGCCAGCCAGCCCGACGGCACGACCAGCAGCGCGGCGGCGACCCGGGCGGGGGAGGGCGTACCGGACAGGAACCGGCGCACCAGCCATGCCCAGGGCGCCCACAGCGCGCCCAGCAGCCCGGCTATCACGAAGGTGAACACATGCAAATTCGGCAGCAGCCAGTGGTGCATGGCCAGCATGAACGCGAAGCCGCCGAGCCAGCCGTCGTACACCGCCCGGCGGCCGGTCGGGGCCGTGCGGACCAGCAGCATCCACGGCATCAGCGCCACGTACGCGAACCACCACAGGCCCGGCGCCGGGAACGCGAGCACGGGCAGAGCACCGGCCACGACGACGGCCACCCGCCGCCGCCACGGGGAGCCGACCCAGTCCGGCGTCCTCATACAGCGCCTCCTCCCCAGCGGTGCGTCTCTCCAGTGTGCGCGCCGGGGACGATCTCCGACAGGGGGCGTGGGAGGGGCGGGGTGGTGCGCGGGCCGGGGGAGGCACGGAGTGCTCGGCGCCGGGCAGCCGGGGTCGGTCGAAAAGCGCTCAGGCCGGGGTGGGGTGGGGGTCGGGGGTCAGGCCCTCGGGGGCGCGGCGCCATTTCTCGTGGACGACGACCTCGCTCAGGCGCCAGCCGTCGGGGGTGCGGATCAGGGCGAAGGCGTAGCGGCCGCCGCAGACGAAGTCGGGGGCGGTGGATCCGCCGTCGTGTCCGGCGTAGCGCATCGGGTTGATGTAGTCCGCCTGGACCTGGGCGGTGTCGCCCGTGTCCTGCTCCAGGTAGCCGAACCGCACCCGCCGGTTGACGATCAGATGCTGCCGCATCGGGAAGAGCCGCATGCTCCGGGCCAGCCACCCGGCGACCTGGCCGGCGTCCCCCTCGATGCCGCCGGCCGAGCGGTAGTCCGCGCGGCCGTCCGGTGCGAACAGTTCCTGGTACGCCGTCCAGTCGCCGTCGTCCACCGTCACCGCGTAGTCGGTGATCAGGCCGTCGACGGCGAGTCGGTCCATCACGGTCGCGAGCTCCACGCGCTGCGTCATCGGCTCAGTGTTGGGGCAGGGGACGCGTCACGCCAAGGGGCGTGCAGGCAGATGGGGGATATGTCAGGGATCACGGGAGGGCCGGGCGCAGGGCCACGGGACGGACCGGCGGGCCACCGGTCGCGGCAACACGGCCGTCGATATTCGGTGGCCCGCCGTGCGGCGATGATCGAACCTGGTCCTCGTGAGCGAGAACGAACGCCGGTCAGCGACCGCGCCCAAGTTCCAGGTCCGTGCCCGTCACACGGCGGACACGGTGACCGTCTACCAGGCGTACCGCCCGGAGATAGGCGGCCCGGCCGCACGCGACGGCCGTTTCCCGGCCGTGTGGAAGCGGGACCGGATGACCTGGATCAAGCCGTCCTTCCTGTGGATGATGTACCGCTGCGGCTGGGGCCTGAAGGAGGGCCAGGAGACGGTACTGGCCGTCGAGATCAGCCGCGACGGCTTCGAGTGGGCACTGGGCAACTCCTGCCTCTCGCACTACGTGCCCGAGCTGCACGAGAGCCGGACCGCCTGGCAGCGGGACCTGCGGCGATCGCCCGCCCGGGTGCAGTGGGACCCGGAGCGCGACCTGCGGCTGAACCCGCTGCCGTACCGCTCGCTGCAGCTGGGGCTGGCGGGCGAGGCGGCGGCCCGGTACGCGGACGAGTGGATCGTCGGCATCGAGGACGTGACGCCGCTCGCCCGGGAGGTCCACGGCCTCGTACGGGCGCGTGACCTGGACACGGCGACCGGGCTGCTGCCCGAGGAGCGGCCGTATCCGGTCGCGGACGCACTGCTGGCCCATCTGTGCCGCTGACGCCCGCGTCCGGCGCGGTCGGGCCCGGCACCCCGTGGGCCGCCCGCCGCTCTGCCGGGCCCGGTCAGCCCTGGCGTCGGCCGAGCAGTGTGCAGACCGCGTTCTCCTCGATCGTGCGGAGCCTTTCCACGAGGTCGGGCTCGAGTGTCCTGTTCACCTGGGTGGTGAGGGAGAAGGTGAGGGACTTCCGGCCGTCGGGGGTCGCGGCGATCAGCTGGGTGTATCCGGGGAAGTTCCCGGTGTGCCCGAGCACCACCCCGCACCGGGTCTCGTAGCGGAAGATGGCGAGTCCCGCGGAGTTGCGGCCGGGGCCGGCCGGTTCGGACGCCCCCTCGATCCAGCGGCGCTGCTCGCGCAGCACCTCTCTCGACGTCAGTCTTCCCGCCGCGTAGGCGCGGATGAACCGCGTCATGTCACGCGGCGTGGAGACGATTCCGCCCGAGGCCCACACACCGGACGCGCTGATCAACTCGCTGACGTCCTCCGGCGGCGCGGGCGGCTCGACGTCGTACCCGTGCATGTACGGCTCCGGTATCTCATGACCCAGGGGAAGGCTGGTGTCGCGCAGGCCGAGCGGTCGGTAGACGATCCGGCTCAGCAACTCCTCGTAGCGCGTGCGGGTCACCGCCTCCGCCATCAGCGCGACGGCGATGTTGTCGGAGTTGGAGTACTGGTACCGGGAGCCCGGGGGGAAGCGCAGCGGTTCGTCCGCGACGAAGTCCAGCAGTCGGCGGGGGTCGAAGACGCGGCGCGGGTCCGCCAGGAGCAGTTCCAGGAACTCCGGGTCCTCGGAGTAGTCGGGCAGTCCGCTGGTGTGGTTGAGCAGCTGGCGCAGGGTGACCGAGTGCCAGGCGGGCGGCAGCTGGGGCAGGGTGCGGCCGATGGTGCTGTCGAGGCTGAGCGTCCTCTGCTGCACCAGACGCAGTGCGACGGCCCCGCTGAACGCCTTCGCCGTACTGGCGATCCGCATGTGGTCGGTGGGTTCGATCGGGCGACCCGTCGCCAGGTCGGCGACACCGGCGCGCAGGACTCGCTGCCTGTCACCCCGTTGCAGTACGACGATCACACCCGGCGGCCCTCCGGGTGTGCTGACCAGCTCTTCGAGCTGCCGTTGCAGGGCACGCTCGCTCCCGCCGTCGGAACCGCTGTCGGCAGCGGCGCCGGCCGCCGGGGCGAGGAGCAGGCCGCCGAGGCAGGAGGCGCCGAGCAGGGCGACGAGGGAGAGGCGGAGGCGGGCAAGAGGTCGAGTGCGCGTGCTGGTGTGGGTGTGGATGTGGCTTCGCGGGTGAGAGGTGGGCGTGGGTGGCATGAGGGTCCCCGGATGGTCGGTGGGGCAGGGGCACCCTCAGCATTGGCCGGACCGCGGTGACGCGCTCGCGCGCTTGCTCTGTCCGGCCGATCGGCAACACGATCCGCATCCGGCCGATCGGGATCACGAGCCGCCTCCGGTGGAGGCGGCTCGGTGGCGTGGGCAGTATGTGGTCGGTGGCCTGGTCGGTGTGCGGTCAGTGTGCGGCGAACTGGACCCTGGTCGGTTGCACGACGTCGGGCCGCACCGCGATCCCGTCGACGGTCAGCTGCTCCCCGTAGATGTCGGTGATCCGGATGGCGCCGCCGCACCCGCCGCCCTGCTCGGAGAGGAAGTAGTTGTACTCGGTGCGGGGCAGCTTGGTCCAGCCGCCGCCGTCGCGGACCTCAAGTCTCGCGACCGGGTTCCGGTGGCCGATCACCTGGAGGCCGCACCAGTACTGGCTGGACCCGGTCTTGTAGCGGATCGAGAGCTTGTCGGAGGTGTCGGGGCTCAGCAGGCTCCAGGTGATCGGAATCTCACCGCGTGAAGGGGCGGCGAGCTTGGCGAAGGCCTGGGCGCTGAGGTCGAGTTGACCGGGCTTGCAGGGCGACGGACATTCGTTGGTGATCCGGACCGTGACGGAGGCGCCGCCCGCCGCGCGGACCCGTACGTACGCTCCGCAGGCCTGGGAGACCTCGTAGTCGGTGGTGTTCATCGCCGCGGTCAGCACGTCGTCGGTCGGGCCGAACGAGCAGGCGCCGCCCTCGCCCGTTCCGGCGTCGTAGAACGTGGCGACTCCTTCGTAGTCGACGCCGGGCCGGATCCGTCCCGCCAACTGCGCCGAGGAGGACCCCGCCTGACGGGTGGCGACGGGCGACGGCTCGGTGGCGGGAGCGGTGGTCGGGGTCGCCGCCGGGGTGGTCGTGGGCGCAGAGGCGGTCGGGGACTTCGGCGCCGTGGAGGGCTTCCGCTCCGGTGTCGCGGGGGGCTCGGTCGGCCGGGGGGCGGTCGCCACGGGTGGGGACCCTGCCGTCCCGACTGCCTCGGCGTCGGTCTCGCGGTCGGGGCCGAAGGCCATGGCGAGGGACGCGGCGAGCCCGACGGCTGCCACGGCGGCGACGGATATGAGGGCGGTGCGCCGCTTGGGCTCGGGCCGGCGGGAGGAGCGGTGGGAACGGGCTGCCACGGTCAAGTCCTTAGGTCCGTGCGTGGTTCGGAGAAGGCGGTTCGGGAGGAACCTGGTTCGGGACAAAGGTGGTTCGGGAAATAGGTGGTTCATGTGGGGCTCGTGTGAAAGGAGCTTCCCACTCACTGGTTGCCGCTGGGGCCGGAATGGTTGCCCCGTCTGGGAGGTTGGGATGAAACGTCCGGTCACCGTGGTCACGGGTGGGAGCCGGGGGATCGGTGCCGCGACCTGCCTGCGGCTCGCGGCCGACGGCCACGACGTGGTCGTGGGGTATGTGAACGACGGGGCGGCCGCCGAGTGGATCGCGACCGGAGTACGGGCCAACGGGGCGCGCTGTGTCACGGTCAAGGCGGACACCTCGGTGGAGGCCGACGTGGACCGGCTGTTCGAGACGGCGGCGGACCGGCTCGGGCCGGTGACGGGGCTGGTCAACAACGCCGGGGTGACGGGCCCGTTCGGGAGGCTGGCGGACACCGAGACGGATGTGCTGCGGCGGGTGGTGGAGGTCAACCTCCTCGGCGTGCTGCTGTGTTCGCGCCGGGCGGCCAAGGTGATGGCGGCCTGGGGGAGCGGCGTCATCGTGAACGTGTCCTCGGCGGCGGCCACGCTGGGCAGCCCGGGTGAGTACGTCCACTACGCGGCGACCAAGGCCGCGGTCGACACGCTGACGACGGGGCTGGCGAAGGAGGTCGGGCCGGACGGCATCCGGGTCAACGCGGTCGCTCCCGGGGTGATCGACACCGAGATCCACGCGAGGATGGGGGACCCGGAACGGCCCGACCGCATCGCCGCCTCCGTCCCCCTCCGCCGCCCCGGCCGCGCCGACGAGATCGCCTCGGCCATCGCCTGGCTCATGTCCCCGGAGGCCTCGTACACCACGGGAGCGGTACTCCGAGTGGCAGGCGGCCGCTGACCCTCATCCCGGCCTTGTGCCGACCAGTCGCTGGAAGGCGGTCGGCGTGGGCCGGTCGGTCAGGAACTCCTTGATGCGCAGCGCACATGGGAGTGGATCGGCCTGGCTCGTGTCGCACTCGATGTCGTAGAGCCCGTGCGCATGCACCTGCCCCAACTGCCGTGCGGCCAGGCCCGAAGGCCGGTCGCCCCGCTCGCGCTCACGTCGTTCGAGCTCGGGGCGGGGGCAGTGCACGCCGACGAACACGACGTCGTGCGGCACGAAGAGGTCGAGACAGTCCCGCAGCCGCCATTCCTCGCTCAGGACGTGGTCCATGACGACGTTGTTGCCCCCCGCGGCCATGCCGGCGATCGCGCGGTGGTAGCCCCGCCAGGTGTTGTGCAGCACGGTGGTGAGCCGGTCCGGCGGCATCTCCTGGCGCGTACGCATGGCGTGGAACGCGTCGACCGGGATGTGGAAGTACGGCTCGTCGAGGATGCGGAGCAGTTCCTTGGCGATACTCGACTTTCCCGAACTGGATGTGCCGTTCAGGAGGATGATCAGCCCGCCGGAGGTGCGGTTCTGGTCGTGGGGGCCCTGCCCGGGGCGGGTCACGCGGCCTCGATCACGTCTCCACGGATCGCCGCCGCCCACTCCACGACCAGCAGCTCGTACTCCGCGCGCTCCTGTGTCGACAGGGACCCGCCTGCACGCCGCCACAGCGCTCGGATCTGGTCGTTCAAGTCGGCGGCAGACCGCACGGAACCACGGGTGATGGAATCGGGGGACATGCGGACAAGAGTAGGCGCCAGGACTGACAGTGCGCTACTGGGCGGCTACGGATGCCGTATGTGCTTGGTCACTGAAGGGAGTTGGGCGGCGCGGGCCGTCCGGCCCGCGCCCCGTTCAGCCGCCCGACTCGCCCGCGTGCGGGCTCAGCGTGCCCATGGAGACCAGGACGATGATGACGATGCCGAGAGCGATGCGGTACCAGACGAAGGGCATGAAGCTCTTGGTGGAAATGAATTTCATGAACCAGGCGATGACCGCGTAGCCGACGAAGAAGGCGATGACCGTGGCGAAGATCGTCGGGCCCCAGGAGACGTGGCCGCCCTCCATCGCGTCCTTGAGTTCGTAGCCGCCCGAGGCGATCACGGCCGGGATGGCGAGGAGGAAGGAGTAGCGGGCCGCGGCCTCGCGCTTGTAGCCCATGAGCAGGCCGCCGCTGATCGTGGCGCCGGAGCGGGAGACGCCGGGGACGAGGGCCATGGCCTGGCAGAGGCCGAAGATGAGACCGTCCTTGATGCTGAGCTGTTCGAGGCTCTTGCGCTCCTTGATGGCGCGGTGCTTGCCGCCGGTCTCGTCGCGCGCGGCCAGGCGGTCCGCGACGCCCAGGACGATGCCCATGACGATCAGCATGGTCGCCGTGATGCGCAGATCGCGGAACGGGCCCTCGATCTGGTCCTTGAGGGTCACACCGAGCACGCCGATAGGGATGGAGCCGACGATGACCAGCCAGCCCATCTGCGCGTCGTGGTCGCTGCGCATCTCCTTGTTGAACAGGGAGCGGGACCACGCCGAGATGATGTTGGCGATGTCCTTGCGGAAGTAGATCAGCACGGCGGCCTCGGTGCCGATCTGGGTGATCGCGGTGAAGGCCGCTCCCGGGTCCTCCCAGCCGGAGAAGGCCGCCGTCAGGCGCAGGTGCGCGCTGGAGGAGATGGGGAGGAATTCGGTCAGCCCCTGGACGAGTCCGAGGATGAGGGATTCAAACCAAGACATGAAGTTACGTGGTCCAAGCGCTGATCGTGGAGGGCCGACGGAAGACGTGCCGCGCCGCGGGGCGGGTGATCACAGGTGCTGGAGGCAGCCTAGCGCCCCTTGGGGACAGCGCTGTCACAGGGGTTTCGCAGGACCGGACGGGGGACGCGTCGAGGAGAGGCGCGCAGGCCGTTCCGAGGCGTGGAACGGCCGGATCCGTGGTGTTGACCAGTCACTATGTCCGCACATACGTTGCTGGCGAGGGAAAGCGCTTGCCGTTGCGAGGGTCGCCGTTCCGCCGGAGCCCCCGCCACCAGGCGTTGGCCAACGTCCGACGTCACGTTCGATGGAGTGCTGATCACGTCCATGCCCACACCCAGCAGCGACCCGAGCCCGACTCCGGACCACCTGCCGAACCGTGCCCCGGCCCCCCTGGCCGGCCGCCGCGTCCGCGCCGCGATCATCGGCATCGGCGCCATCGGCGGCGGCTCCCACCTGCCCGCGCTCGCGCGGCTCGCCGAGGAGGGCGAGACCGAGGTCGTCGCGGCGGTCGACATCGACGCCGACGCGGTGGCGAAGTTCTGCGCCGAGCACGGCATCCCCCACGCCTACACCGACCTGGACCGCATGCTGGCGGAGCAGCGGCCCGACCTGGTCAGCGTCTGCACCCCGCCCACCCTGCACCGCGACCAGACGATCGCCGCGCTGCGGGCCGGCGCCTGGGTGTGGTGCGAGAAGCCCCCGGTACCCACGCTCGCCGACTTCGACGCCGTCGAGGCGGAGGAGGGCGCGGAGACCGGGGGGCCGTACGCCTCGATCGTCTTCCAGCACCGTTTCGGTTCCGGCTCGCGGCATGTACGGCGGCTGATCGCCGAGCAGGGTCTCGGACGTCCGCTCGTGGCGCACTGCCAGACCACCTGGTACCGGGACACCGCCTACTACGCCGTGCCCTGGCGCGGACGGTGGCAGACCGAGGGCGGCGGGCCCGCCATGGGACACGGCATCCACCAGATGGATCTGCTGCTCGATCTGCTCGGCCCGTGGAGCGAGGTCCGGGCGATGGCCGGCCGCCTGGTCCACGACGTGGAGACCGAGGACGTCTCGACGGCCCTCGTCCGCTTCGAGAGCGGCGCCCTGGCCACCGTCGTCAACAGCGTCCTCAGCCCCGACGAGGTCAGCCGCATCCGCATCGACTGCGAGCGCGCCACCGTCGAACTGACCCATCTGTACGGCCACTCCAACGCCAACTGGTCCATCACCCCCGCCCCGGGCACCCCGGACGCGGACGCGGCGGCCTGGCGGGACTTCGGCGAGGACGTGCCCAGCTCGCACCTGGCGCAGCTGCGCGAGCTCGTGGCGAGCATGCGCGCGGGTGAGCGGCCGCGCAGCAGCGGCGCCGACGGGCGTACGAGCCTGGAGCTGATCGCCGCCCTGTACAAGTCGGCGTTCACGGACACGACCGTACGGCGTGGGGAGATCGGGCCCGGGGACCCGTACTACGCGGCCATGCACGGGGGCGCCCCCGGCTGGGCGCCCGCACCCACCCAGGCATCCGCCGACGCGACCGAGGAGATCACCGCATGACCTTCCACGACGGGCTGCGCGTGGTCCACGCCCACGGTGACCGGATCACGGTCACCGAGGCCACCACCGGCGTCGAGCTGTTGAGCTACGTCTACCGGCCGGAGGCCGCCTGGGAGGCCCCGAAGCCCTATCTGCACCCCATCCGGACGCTGGCCGGGGACGTCGTCACCGACTACCGGCCCAACGACCACCGCTGGCACAAGGGGCTGCAGCTGACGGCGTCGCACCTGTCGGGGCAGAACCTGTGGGGCGGCAACTCGTATGTGCACGGCGAGGGTTATCTGCCGATCCCGGAGCGGGTCGGCTCGATGGCGCATGCCGGCTTCGACGTCGTCGAGTCGGACGGGGAGCGGGTCCTCATCGCCGAGCGTCTGACCTGGCACCCGTACACCGGGGAGCTGTGGGCCGACGAGGAGCGCCGGATCGAGATCCACGACGTGGACACGCAGTCGGGCTCCTGGGCGCTGACCTGGACGAGCGCGATCACCAACCGCCGGGAGGAGCCGCTGCTGTTCGGCAGCCCCACCACCGCCGGACGGGAGATGGCCGGCTACACGGGCCTGTTCTGGCGCGGTCCGCGTGCCTTCCGGGACGGGCGGATCATCGGGCCCGACGCCGAGGGGCCGGAGCTGATGGGCGAGCAGGCGCCCTGGCTGGCGTACTCGGGCGAGCACGACGGGACCGACGGGCACGCCACGCTCGTCTTCGCGCACGCGCCCGAGAACGACCACGCGGGAGCCGGCGGCACCCACCCCGCCCACTGGTTCGTCCGCAACGAGCCGTTCGCCGCCGTCGCCCCCTCCTGGGCGTTCTTCGAGGAGCTCGCGCTGGCTCCCGGGGACACGCTCACCCGTCGCTACCGGGTCGTCGTGGCGGACGGGGTCTGGGAGCGGGAGGAGATCGGCAAGTACCTGGAGGCGCACCCGTGGTGAGCGGCTACGAGGGGCTGCCGGGCGGGGTCGCCGTCTCGCACCTGTCCGTGTACGACTGGCCCGCCGTGGACGGGGTCTGCGGCGGAACCCCCCATATGCATCTGACCTGTTCGGAGGCGTACGTCGTCACCGCGGGGCGCGGCGCGGTGCAGACGCTGACGACCTCCGGGTTCGAGGTCACGCCGCTGGCGCCCGGAACGGTCGCCTGGTTCACGCCCGGCACCATCCACCGGCTGGTCAACGAGGACGACCTGCGCATCACCGTCCTGATGCAGAACAGCGGGCTGCCGGAGGCGGGCGACGCCGTCCTCACGCTGCCCCCCGAGTACCTGACCGACCCGGAGACCTACGCCGCCGCCACCCGCATCCCGGTGGACGCGCCGGAGGAGGAGCAGGAGCGCGTCGCCCGGGCCCGGCGGGACCTCGCGCTGGAGGGCTACCGGGCGCTGCGCGACGCGTCCGGCCCCGAGCCGCTCGCCGCCTTCCACCGGGCCGCCGCGGCGCTCGTACGGCCCCGGCTGGCGGAGTGGCGGGCGCGGTGGGAGCGAGGGGCGTCGGCGGCCGCCGCCGCGACCGGGGAGCAACTGGGGCGGTTGGAGCGGGGGGACGTGTCTCACCTGGCCGACGCCGTGGTGCGGGTCGAAGAGCCCTCGGCGTACGGGAAGTTCGGGATGTGTGGGCGGTTGGACGTCTACAAGGGAGACTGAGGCCGGGGCGCGAGGGGCGCCTCGGAGCCCGGGAGGACCTGCGGTGGGGCGGCTGCGGGTCGTGTGCGGCTGGTCGCGTGGTTCCCCGCGCCCCTGACGGGGCTTAACCCGTCGGGCCCTTCACCGACCAGCCGGGGGACTGCGGGTGGGCCATGAGGTTTTCGTGGCGGACCTCGCCGCCGCAGGTCGTGCAGGTGACCGTCGGGATCAGTTCGTTGCCGCAGATGTGCTCGATCACCATGGGGCGATCGTCGTCTTCACGGAGATGGCGGTCGCCCCACGCCATGAGCGTCATCAGGACCGGCTCCAGTTCGAGGCCCGCCTGCGTCGGCCGGTACTCGAAGCGCTGCGGGCGCTCGCTGTAGACCTGCTTGTCCAGGACGCCCGCGTCCACCAGCCGCTTGAGGCGCGTCGCCAGTACGTCGCGCGGTGCCCCGATGTTGCGGACCAGCTGGTCGAAGCGGCCGTTGCCGAGGCAGACCTCGCGCAGGACCAGCAGGGAGTACTTCTCGCCGACGATCGCCAGGGTGTCGGCGATGGAACAGGGGCGCGGATCTCCGGAGGCGGGCATGTGCCCAGTCTAGGGGAGGGTTTGCTTTTCCAACTCACCGAGCTATGGTGAGTTTGATTTTCCTACTCACTGGTAGTCGTGGAGGTCGGCCCCATGCGTGACGCCGTGATCGTCGAAGCCGTACGCACCCCCATCGGCAAGGGCAAGCCCGGCGGAGCCCTCGCCCATGTCCACCCCGTCGAACTCCTCGCCCACACCCTGCGCACCCTCGTCAACCGCACGGGCATCGACCCGGCGCTCGTCGACGACGTCATCGGCGGCACCGTCGACCAGGTCGGCGAGCAGGCCATGAACACCACCCGCTACGCCGTCCTCTCGGCGGGCTTCCCGGAGACGGTGCCCGCGACCACGGTCGACCGGCAGTGCGGCTCCTCGCAGCAGGCCGTGCACTTCGCGGCCCAGGGCGTCATGGCCGGGGCGTACGACCTGGTCGTCGCCTGCGGGGTCGAGTCGATGAGCCGGGTGCCGATGTGGTCCAACGTGCCGCCGGGCAAGGACCCGTTCGGCCCGGGTGTCGCCGCCCGCTACCCCGAGGGGCTCGTGCCGCAGGGCATCAGCGCCGAGCTGATCGCCGCGAAGTGGTCGATCGGACGCGAGCGGATGGACGCCTTCGCGGTGTCGTCCCATCGGAAGGCCGCGGCGGCCTGGGACGGCGGCCTCTTCGACGCCGAGGTCGCGCCTTTGGACGGGGTGTCGCGGGACGAGTGCGTACGGCCCGGCAGCACGCCCGAGATCCTCGCCGGGCTCAAGCCCGCCTACTTCGACCCCGGCTTCGCCGAGCGGTTCCCGCAGATCGAGTGGAACGTCACCGCGGGCAACGCGAGCCCGATCAACGACGGTGCCTCGGCCGTGCTCATCGCCTCCGGGGAGACCGCCGACCGGCTCGGGCTGCGCCCGCTCGCCCGACTGCACAGCTTCGCCGTCACCGGCTCCGACCCGCTGCTCATGCTCACGGGTGTGGTGCCGGCCACCGAGAAGGTGCTGCGCCGGGCGGGGCTGGGGCTCGACGACATCGATCTCTTCGAGGTCAACGAGGCGTTCTCCAGTGTCGTTCTCGCCTGGCAGCAGGAGACGGGGGCCGATCTGGGCAAGGTCAACGTCCATGGGGGTGCCATCGCCCTGGGGCATCCGCTGGGTGCGAGTGGGGTGCGGCTGACGACGACGCTGGTGCACGCCATGCGGGAGCGTGGCGCTCGCTATGGGTTGCAGACGATGTGTGAGGCGGGTGGGCTGGCGAACGCGATGGTGTTGGAAGCGGTGTGAGGTGGGGCGGGGGAGGTCGTGGGTGGGGAGGTCGTGGGTCGGGTGCGGGTGGGTGGGGGCTTGTCGCGCAGTTCCCCGCGCCCCTGGGGGACGGCCCTGCGGGCCTGTCCCCCGTGAGGCTGTTGCCCCCGTGAGGCCGCCGCGCCCGTGGGTCCGTCGCCCCCGTCGGTCCGTCGCCCCCGTGAGGCCGCCGTGTCCGTGAGTCCGTCACCCCCGTGAGGCCGTCACCGCCGTGAGGCCGTTGCCCCCGTGAGGCCGTCGCCCCCGTGGGTCGGTCGTCGCCATCAGGCCGTCGTGCCCATCGGCTCGTCTTCCCGTAAGTGTGGAGGGCCCTCTGGCTCAGCGGGCTCGCAGGTGGTGGCGTTTGCGCCAGGCGATTGTCGCGCCGATCAAGGCCGGGATCGCGATGCAGGCCATGGCGATCAGGAAGGCCGGGGAGGTCGGGGACGAGGCCTGGGCGCCGGCCACGGCGTAGGCGGCGGTGTTGGGGATCGAGCCGAGGGCGGTGGCCAGGAGGAAGGGGAGGTAGCCCATGCGGGAGACGGACGCGCAGTAGTTGGCCGCCCAGAAGGGCACTCCCGGGAACAGGCGGGCCGCCAGCATCGAGCGGAAGCCGTGGCGGCTGAGCTGGCCGTCCGCCGACTTGAGCCAGCGGTGGCGGAGGAGGGGGCGCAGGGCGTCCTGCCCGAGCATCCGGCCCAGGCCGAAGGCGATACCGGCGCCGAGGACCGTGCCCGCGAGCGCCGAGGCCAGGCCCAGTTGGGAGCCGAAGAGGGCGCCCGCCGCGAGGTTCAGGATCGGCCGGGGGACGAAGGCGACCGTGCACAGCCCGTAGGCCACCGTGAACACCAGCGCCGCCGCCGCGCCGCTCAGCTGGGGCGGCCAGCCGTCCGCCAGCAGCCGCTGCGGCTCGAACAACAGCATCGTCGACACGGCGCCCACCAGCAGCGCGACGAGCAGCGAGAAGCGCGCCCATGGCGAGAACAGCACTCTGCCCCAGCGGCCGGCACGCCCCAGCGGCACGGCTGGAACGGCGACTGGTGCGGCGACGGCGAGCTCCGTGGCGGGGGTCCGGGGAAGGACCGTGGCGGTGCCCCCAGAGCGGGTGGTGGCATCGAGCATTCGACGACGGTAACCGACCCATGTATGTGTATGCCGTACGGAACGTCTCACGGGGGTCACAGCAAGCGGAACAGCGGGCTCGTCGGGCACAGTGTGCTCGGGGCCCCGACGAGCGCCGCGAGCCGTGCTGCCTGCGTCTTCGGGAACACGCACAGCGTCGCCTGACCGTTCATCCCACACACCTCCCTGTGAAGCATCTCTCTTCGGCCTCACCTCCGAACTCGCCCGTACCGAAAACCATTCGACGCGGGCCGACCCGTCGACGATGATCGACGTCATGTTCCGGCACGCCTTCGTTCTCGCCGCATCCGCGACAGTCGCGGATGCCCCGAAGGCTGCCCTTCTGATCGTCGTGGCCGCCGCAGACGGCGCCCGAAGCTGACCCTTCCCGGACATTCCGGCGGACCCCGCAGGGGGAGGGTCGGCAAGACCTCGGGGTCCCCGTCCCGGCCGCGCCCGTAGTCGCGCCGGGGCCATCACTGAAGTACCGCTGAAGAGACTTCGAGGTACCCCCATGTCCAAGACGGCTTACGTCCGCACGAAACCGCATCTCAACATCGGCACGATGGGCCATGTCGACCACGGCAAGACCACCCTGACCGCCGCCATCACCAAGGTCCTCGCCGAGCGCGGGGCGGGCACGTTCGTGCCGTTCGACCGTATCGACCGCGCCCCCGAGGAGGCGGCGCGCGGCATCACCATCAACATCGCGCACGTGGAGTACGAGACCGACACCCGGCACTACGCGCACGTCGACATGCCCGGTCACGCCGACTACGTCAAGAACATGGTCACCGGGGCCGCGCAGCTCGACGGGGCGATCCTCGTCGTCTCCGCGCTCGACGGGATCATGCCGCAGACCGCCGAGCACGTGCTTCTGGCCCGGCAGGTCGGGGTCGACCACATCGTGGTCGCCCTCAACAAGGCCGACGCGGGCGACGAGGAGCTCATCGACCTCGTCGAGCTGGAGGTCCGCGAGCTGCTCACCGAGCACGGCTACGGAGGCGACTCCGTACCCGTCGTACGGGTCTCCGGGCTCAAGGCGCTCGAAGGGGACCCGCGGTGGACGGCGTCGGTCGACGCGCTGCTCGACGCGGTGGACACCTACGTCCCGATGCCGGAGCGGTATCTGGACGCGCCGTTCCTGTTGTCCGTGGAGAACGTCCTCACCATCACCGGTCGGGGGACCGTCGTCACGGGTGCCGTCGAGCGGGGGACCGTCCATGTGGGCGACCGGGTCGAGGTGCTCGGCGCCGATGTGGAGACCGTGGTCACCGGGCTGGAGACCTTCGGCAAGCCCATGTCGGAGGCGCAGGCCGGGGACAACGTGGCGCTGCTGCTGCGCGGGGTGCCGAGGGACTCCGTCCGGCGCGGGCATGTCGTGGCGGCGCCCGGCAGTGTGGAGCCCCGGCGGCGGTTCACGGCGCGGGTGTATGTGCTGTCGGCGCGGGAGGGCGGTCGGACGACCGCTGTGTCGAGTGGCTACCGTCCGCAGTTCTACATCCGTACGGCGGATGTGGTCGGGGACATCGACCTCGGTGAGGCCGCGGTGGCCAGGCCGGGGGAGACGGTCACCATGGCGGTCGAGCTGGGTCGTGACGTGCCGTTGGAGGCGGGTCTCGGGTTCGCGATCCGTGAGGGCGGTCGGACCGTGGGAGCGGGGACCGTGACGGCCGTTCAGTAGGGGGTGCGGTGTGCGGGGGACTGCGGGCCGGTTCGTGGCCGGTCGCGCGGTCCCCCGCGCTCCTCTCGGGGCGCCGCACCGCTCCATGGCCAAGCGGTTCACCCGGCACAATGGGGCCGTGAACGACGCCATACCCGTGTCCCGGGCCATCGACCAGGGGACCGCCAAGCTCATGCCCGATGTCGATCGGGAGCGGGCCTGGCTGTTGACCGTGGACGGGGCGCCGCAGTCGTACGTCGATCTGGACGAGCCCACACATCTGGAGTTCGAGTACGCGCGGCGGCTCGGGCATGTGCTGGACACGGTGGCGGAGCCCGGGCGGGCGCTGGACGTACTGCATCTCGGTGGGGGCGCGCTCACGCTGCCCAGGTATGTGGCCGCCACCCGGCCGGGGTCCCGACAGGACGTCGTCGAGTACGACCGGGGGCTGTCGGACCTGGTCGTCGAGCAGTTGCCGCTGCCTAGTGACGCGGGGATCGCGGTGCACGGCGCGGACGCCAGGGAATGGCTGGAAGCGGCCCCGGCGGACTCCGCCGACGTGCTCGTCGGGGACGTGTTCGGCGGCTCGCGCGTTCCGGCGCATCTGACGACCGTGGGATACGCGCGGGCCGTCGAGCGGGTGCTGCGCGCGGACGGGGTGTATCTGGCGAATCTGGCCGATGCCGCCCCGTTCGCGTTCCTGCGGTCCCAACTGGCCACGCTCGCCACGGTGTTCGAGGAACTGGTGCTGATCGCCGAGCCGGGGGTGCTGCGCGGCCGGCGGTTCGGCAACGCCGTTCTCGTCGCCGCCCATCAGCCGCCCGACGTCGCCGTGCTGGCCCGGCGTACCGCCGCCGATGCCTTCCCCGCACGGGTCGAACACGGGGCGGCGCTGCGCGACTTCATCGGCGGCGCGTCACCCGTGCGCGAGGAGGACGCCGTACCGTCACCCGAGCCGCCCGACGGGGCCTTCGGCATCGGCTGAGCCGGGCTCGGCGTCGGGCTCGGCGCCGGTCTTGGCCAGGGCAACCGGCTTGCTGTGCCGGGTCAGGTTCCGTACGTCCCGTACGCACAGCACCGCCGCCGTGGCCACCACGCACAGCGCGGCGCAGCCCCACAGGGCCGCCGTACGCCCGAAGGCGCTCTCCGCCGGGCCCGCCAGCGCGGCGGCGAGCGGCACCATCGCCACCGAGCCGAACCAGTCGTACGCGGAGACCCTGGACAGCTTGTCCTCCGGGATCTCCTGGTGCAGCGCGGTCATCCAGGAGACGCCGAACACCTCGATCGACAGGCCGCTGACGAACATGGCGAGGCACAGCACGGCGATCGGCACCGGCACGGCGAGCGCGGCGGAGGGCAGGGCGAACGGGAAGACGCACAGGACGCCCACGAGGAGGAGGCGGCGCGGCTTCCAGCGGGCCATGAGCAGCGCCCCGACGGCGTTGCCGGCCCCGTAGAGGCCCAGCGCCAGGCCCCAGGGGCCGGCTCCGCCGAGGCTGTCGCGGGCGACCTGGGGGCCGTAGACCGCGTCGGCGGCGACGATGACCGCGTTCACGAGGGAGAACTGGACCACGATCGCCCACAGCCAGGTGCGTCCGGTGAACTCCCGCCAGCCGTCGCGGAGATCGGCGAGCAAGCCGCCACCCGGGACGCGCTCCGGTATGTGGCTCACGTCGAGGAAGGCGCGCACGGCGCCGGCGAGGGCGAACGCGGCCGCGTCCACCGCGAGCACCCAGCCCGGGCCGATCAGCGCGACGAGCACCCCGCCGAGGGCCGCGCCGCTCATCGTCGCGCCCTGCGACGCGAAGCGGAACAGCGCGAAGGCCCGACCCGCCTGCTCGGCCGTGACCGAGGACAGGAGCATGCCCTCGGCGGCCGGGTTGAAGAACGCCTGGCCGGTGCCGCCGAGCGCGGAGAGCAGCATCATCTGCCACAGGTGGGCCTCGCCGGTGAGCACGAGCATCGCGAAGACGGCCTGGGACAGGCAGTTGAGGGCGTTCGCCGCGACCATCACGTGGTGCCGGGGCAGCCGGTCCGCGACGGCGCCGCCGATCAGCAGGAACAGCACGAGCGGCAGAGTCCGTGCCGCCGCGACCAGACCGACGTCCCCGCCGTCGCCGCCCGTCTCCAGGACCGCGAACGCGGCCGCGATCAGGGCGCCGTGGCTGCCCAGGTTGGTGACGACCGCGGCCGTCGTCAGCAGGGTGTAGTTGCGGCCTGCCCAGGCGGGGCGGCGGAAGGCGGCGGGAGTCGTCACCTGCCGACTATCGCCGCCCCCGGCCCTCCTGCCAAACCGTTTCCTCCGGGCATACGGCCAGATCGGGCCAAGAGGACACGGTCCCGGGCGGACCGTGGCCGGGGGCCACCGACGTCACGCCCGGACGCCACCGGGGGACCGAGGCGGAGGGCCGTGGAACGGGCGGCTCCCTCACCCGCCCGGCCCCGGCCCCGCCCCCGCACCCGGTACGCTCAGCCGCCGGTCGGGTCGCCGTAGAGGCGTACCGTGCTGAGGATCTTCTTCACCGTCGCGTCCGGGACCTCGTCCTTGACGTCCTTGGCGCCGTGGAAGGTCCAGGAGACGAAGTCACCGGCCGAGTTCTTGAAGGCGAAGGTCGTGGCCTTGCCGTCGGTGTCGCACTTGTTCTTCTGGGCGACGCCCGTCGAGTACGTGGTCGCGACACTGCCCTCGACGCCCGACGCCGTCGTGTACGGCTCGGGCTTGCCGACGGTCATCTTCTTCTTGGACGCGTCCTTCTGGTCGGTGTAGCCACCGAAGACCCACCACGCCGAGTCGTTGCGGGCGATGTCGTCGGCGCCCTTCGCGCCCTGCTGGCCCTTGGTGCCCACGGCGGCGAGGGAACTCGACTCCTCGTTGCCGTCCTTGTTGTCGTCGGACGTGCACCAGTTCTCCTTGAGGACGGCGGGCGCCGACATGCCGATGAGGACCGACCCGTCGCCCTTCTCACTGTCCTCGAAGCCGATGAAGGTGTCGGGCGACTGGACCTCCCACTCGGCGGGCACGTCGAAGGCCGTGCCCCACTTCGGGTTGACGACGACCTTCCAGCCCTCGATGGTCGGCTTCGCCCCGGCCTCCTCACCGCGCGGGTTGTCCTCGGTGCTCTCGGACGCGGTCGGCGACGAGGAGACCGACGGCGCGGACTGGGTCTCCTTCTTGTCCTTGTCCCCGTCGCCGCCGAGGACCAGGAAGCCCGTCACACCGGCCGCCACGACGACGGCCGTGGCCGCCACGATCGCGACCAGCTTCGTCCGGTTGCCGCCGCCTCCGCCCGACGTAACCGGCGGACCTGCGGGGGCCGGCGCGCCCCACTGCGGTTGCTGCCCGTACTGGGCCTGCTGGCCCGTCGACTGGTATCCGGGCTGCTGGTAGGGGTTGGGTTGCTGGTACCCCGGTTGCTGGTATCCCGGCTGTCCCGACTGGTCGTACCCCGGCTGCTGGTACGGGTTCGGCTGCTGCGGATGGTGCTCGCCCCCGGGCGGCTGCTGCTGTCCTGGCCACATGGCTCGTAACCATAGATGTGCCAGGGGGCGGGGTGCCACGGGAGTTTAGGAAGCAACTTTGCGGTCGGGACGAACGGCTCCAAAACACCCCGGGGCGACGACTTTTGACCCGCCGTCCCGTGCGTCCCCTGGCCTGGCCGTATGGGTGGTCGCGATACGACGATCACACCGCTGTCCCTGGTCAGAAATGGCTACTCGTGGGTAACCTCCGGGTATGAGCGCAGACCAGATGTCGATCGGCGAGATGCTCGCCGCCACGGTGCCGATGGCCAGGACCCTGAACCTGGAGTTCCTGGAGACCACGCCGGAGAAGGCCGTGGTGGCGCTGCCGGACCAGGGCCAGTTCCACAACCATGTCGGCGGGCCGCACGCCGGGGCGATGTTCACGCTGGGCGAGTCGGCGAGCGGGGCGATCGTGCTCGCCGCGTTCGGGGACCAGCTCTCCCGCGCCGTGCCGCTCGCGGTCAGCGCGGAGATCGCGTACAAGAAGCTCGCGATGGGCCCGGTCACGGCCACCGCCACGCTCGGTCGCCCCGTGGCCGAGGTCGTCGCCGAACTCGACGCCGGACAGCGCCCCGAGTTCCCCGTGGCCATCGCCCTCCAGCGCGCCGACGGAGCCGTGACCGGCGAGATGACCGTCGTCTGGACCCTGCGCCCCAACGCCTGAACCGAGCCCGCTCTCCGGCCCTCGTCGCCTCCTCTCCCCCAGGGGTGCGACGAGGGCCATCCGTTCACCTCATTGACACGAGTCACTCGAGGTCCTAGTTTCCGCGCCGACACGCGCACCCGTGGTTCACCACGACGGCCTGCACGAAGGAGTGACGGCTCATGTCAGAAACCGTGTCCCGGCGTTTCGGCGCCACCCTCCCCAGGCGCCTGGGCTTAGCGGCGACCGCCTTCGCCGCCGCCTTCGCCACAGCCCTGGCGGCCCCCGCACCCGCGCGGGCCGCCACCCCCGCCGCCCCGCAGCCCACCCTCGTCCGCACCGACGTCGGCTGGGTCCGCGGTGAAACCACCGCCGAGGGGCGGCAGTTCCTCGGTATCCCCTACGCCCAGCCGCCGGTCGGCGAGCTCCGCTGGACCGCACCTCGGCCGGCCCGACCCTGGCAAGGGGTGCGCGAGGCCCGAGAGTTCGGCGACAGATGTGTGCAGACGGCGAGTTGGGACCCCGGCTACGAGCAGCCGAGCCACACCGAGGACTGCCTGGACCTCAACGTCTACTCCCCGCAGGGCAGCGCACGCCGCCCGGTCATGGTCTGGCTGCACGGCGGCGGGCTCACCGCGGGCGCCGGCGAGGACATCGTGCCGGACACCTTCGCCCGCCGCACCGGCACCGTCGTCGTGACCGTCAACTACCGCCTCGGCGCCATGGGCTTCCTCGCCACGGCCGGCCTCGACGCCGAGACACGCGACGGCGTCTCCGGCAACTTCGGGATGCTCGACCAGCAAGCGGCCCTCCGCTGGGTACGGTCCAACATCGGCCGCTTCGGCGGCGATCCGGGCCGGGTCACCATCGCGGGCGAGTCCGCGGGCGGCCGCTCGGTCTGCACCCAGATGGCCTCACCGACCGCGAAGGGCCTCTTCCGCGCCGGGATCGTGCAGAGCGGCGCGTACGGCGACTGCGCCGCCCGCACCCATGAGGCGGCGGTCGAGCAGGGCGAGACGTTCCTGGCCAGGCTCGACTGCGCGGACGTGGCATGCCTGCGCGGCAAGCCGGCCGAGGAGATCCTCGCCGCCCAGGCCGGACTGCCCTGGGGCCCCGTCGCCGGCGGCGGCTTCCTGCCCGTACAGCCGTCGCGGGCGTACGCCGCGGGCGCGGCGGCCGGGGTGCCCGTCCTCAACGGCGCCAACCAGGACGAGGGCCGTCTGTTCGCCTTCGCCCGCTTCGACGGGACCGGCGCCCCGCTCACGGCCCAGCGGTACCCGGACGTCATGCGGACCGACTTCGGCGACCGCGCCCTCGCCCGCTACCCGCTGTCCGACCACCCCTCGCCGACGCTCGCGTACGCCACCGCCCAGGGCGACCAGCGCTTCGCCTGCCCCGCGCTGCGGCTGAACCGGACCCTCGCCGGCCGCGGACCGGTGTACGCGTACGAGTTCGCCGACCGCACCTCCCCGCCCTTCGCCTCCCTCCGGAACCTGGACACCGACTTCGACTTCGGCGCCACCCACGTCAACGAGGTGCAGTACCTCTTCCGGCACTTCGGCCTGGAGGCACCGCTGAACGGCGAGCAGCGCGCACTGTCCCGCCAGATGACCGAATACTGGGGCTCCTTCATCCGTGACGGCGTGCCGCGGGCGGCCGGCCAGCCCGCGATCCCGGCCGGGGGTGGCAAAGTGCTCACCCTCCGGACCGCCACGCAGGGCGGCAACGCGCTGAGCACGGCCGTGCACGGTGAGCACCGGTGTGACCTGTGGGACAACCTGGAGAACTCCGTCGCCGTCCGAGTAAGCGGGTAGGCTGCCCCGGCGCGCGCTCCGTCGTGAGCGCGCGCCGGGGGCCAAGATCCGGCTACAGGGAAGGAACCGGCGTTGCACGTCCAGGAGTGGCTCGAAACAGTGCCTCCGCTCGCCATCTACCTGCTGGTGGGTGTGGTCATCGGCCTGGAGAGCCTGGGCATCCCGCTGCCGGGCGAGATCATCCTGGTCTCCTCCGCGCTGCTCGCCTCCCAGCACGGGGAGATCGACCCGTTCGTCCTCGGCGCCTGCGCCACCGCCGGCGCGATCATCGGCGACTCGATCGGCTACGCCATCGGCCGCAAGGGCGGACGCCCGCTGCTGGCCAAGCTCAACCGAAGGTTCCCCAAACACTTCAGTGAGAGCAACATCGCCGTCGCCGAGCGCTCCTTCGACCGCTGGGGCATGTGGGCCGTCTTCTTCGGCCGCTTCATCGCCCTCCTCCGCATCTTCGCGGGCCCCCTCGCCGGCGTGCTCCAGATGCCCTACTGGCGCTTCCTCGTCGCCAACGTCCTCGGCGGCATCCTCTGGGCCGGCGGCACCACCGCCGTCATCTACTACGTCGGCGTCGTCGCCGAGGCCTGGCTCAAGCGCTTCTCCTGGCTGGGCCTGGTCCTCGCGGTCCTGATCGGCGTCGCCTCGATGCTGGTGATCAAGCGCAAGGCGAAGAAGGCGGCGGAGAAGGCGGAGGAGGCGGAGGGCGACCTGGTGACCGCCGGGGAGGCCTGACAGGAGCGCGGGGCCGTATCGAGGTGCGGCTCCGCCGCGTGGGCAGGACCAGCCGCATCAGGCTTGACGACGGCCCGGGGACGGACGGGGGGGCGGCCCTGGGACGGCCCGGGGACGGTCTACACGCCGTACTCCTCCTGCGCTTCCCGGTGCGCCTTCGCCAACTCCGCGTAGTGCGTCCCGTTCAAGGTCACCATCTCCCGCTCCTCATCGGTGAGGGGCCGCTTCACCTTCGCCGGCACCCCCGCCACCAGCGACCCGGGCGGTACCCGCATCCCCTGCGGCACCAGCGCCTGCGCGGCCACGAGCGAGCCGGCACCGATCACCGCGCCGTTCAGAACGGTCGCCCCCATCCCGATCAGACAGTCGTCCTCGACGGTCGCCCCGTGCACCACCGCGTTGTGCCCGATCGACACCCGCTCGCCGATCGAGACCGGGAAACCGGGGTCGACGTGCAGCGTGCAGTTGTCCTGGACGTTGGCGTCCGCGCCGATGACGATCGGCTCGAACTCGGCCCGCAGCACCGCCCCGTACCAGACGCTCGCGCCGGGTCGCAGTGTCACGTCGCCGATCACCACCGAGGTGGGGGAGACGAACGCGGCCTCCTCCACGTCCGGCTTCTTGCCGCCGAATGTCGTGATCAGGGCCCGCTGCCGGTTCATCGCCGCCTCCTGGTGGTGGCCTCGGTGGCCGTGGTGGATCAGTTCTCCCCCGCACCGTAAGCCATGGGGAGGGCGTCGCGTGGGGTGAAGATCACAGCCGTACGGCGTCATGGGGTGCCGCGCGGTGAGTACGGTGAGCGGGTGCCGAAGAGCAGGAACACGTTCTCGTCCTGGCAGCGCCGCCTGGCGCAGCGCGCCGTCCACGCGGGCTGGGCGTGGCTGCAGCGCACGGGGTCGGTGACGGCCGAGCGTCCCGGCCGCTTCCGCTTCGGCGCGATGGGAACCGGTACCAGACTGGCCTTCCCGCTGGGCACGGTCTTCGGTGAGCCGTGGATCCATCTGGGCTCCCACTGCATCATCGGCGAACAGGTCACGCTGACCGCCGGATTGATGCCCGACCTCGATCTCGGCGCCGAACCGATTCTCCGGATCGGTGACGGGGTCGTCCTCGGGCGGGGCAGCCATGTCATCGCCGACACCACCGTGACCATCGGCAGCGACTGCTACTTCGGGCCGTATGTGTACGTGACGTCCACGAACCACTCGTACGACGACCCGCACGAGCCCATCGGCAAGCAGTGGCCGCGTATGGACCCGGTGTCGATCGGGCCGGGGTGCTGGATCGGTACGGGGGCCGTGATCCTGCCGGGCGCGCGGGTCGGGCGGAATGTGGTGGTGGCCGCGGGGGCGGTGGTGCGGGGGGTGGTCCCGGATCACTCGGTGGTGGCCGGTGCGCCTGCGCGGGTCGTGCGGCGGTGGGATCCGGTGGAGGGGTGGCAGCCGCCGATTCGGACGCCCGCGCCCGTTCCGATACCTGACGGGGTCACGTCGGAGCAGTTGTCGGCGTTGGCCGAGTGGGATGCGGAGGGGGCCGGGGGGTCCGCGTAAGCGCTCGGGGGTCGGGTTGTTCGTCGGGTGCGGAATCGTGCTCTCAGCCTGTCGCCAGGAGGACTGTGCCGACCAGGGCCAAGCCCGCGCCGGCCGCCTGGGCCGTGCGGAGGCGTTCGCCGAGCATGCCCCGGGCGGCGAGGGCGGTGATCACCGGGTAGAGCGAGGCGAGGACGACGGCGACGGTGACCGGGCCCCGCTGGGCGGCGGGCGCGTACGTGCCGTTGGCGGCGACGTCCGCGAGGCCGACGAAGGCGAAGGCCGGGAGGGAGCGGTACGGGAAGCCCTCTGGCGGCAGGGTGGGGGTGCCGCGCCGCATGGTGGCGCAGAGCGCGGTGCCGCCCGCCACGACGTTCGTGACGCGTTGGACGAACAGGGCGAGGAACAGGCCGGTGAGCGTGGTGGACGCCTCGGCGATCAGGGCCATCACCGCGCCGAAGCCGAAGGCGGCGAGGAGGGTGAGGAGCAGGGCCTGGCGCTGGACGGGGGCACCCTTGACCTGCGGGCCGCCCGCGAGGACGACCCCGGCGACCGCCACCAGGATCCCGACGAACTGGAGCAGTCCCGGGCGCTCGCCGAGGACGAGTCCCACGTCGGCCGGGACCGCCACGCCCAGGGAGCCGAGCAGGGAGACGACGCCCATGGGGCCCAGGGCGAGCGCCCTGTAGAAGGCGAGCATCGTGACCGGGCCCACCAGACCGGCGGCCACGGCGAACCACAGCTGAGGGCCCGCCTCGCTCCAGCCGCCGGTCGCGACGACCAGTGCGCCCGGCACCACCGTGGCGATCGACTGGGAGACGACGACGACCGTCAGTGCGGGGACACGCCGGGTGAGCAGTCCGCCGCCGAAGTCGGCCAGACCCCACAACAGGCTGGTGGCCAGCGCGAGGGTCGGGTCATCGAGCGGCCTCGCAGTACAGTTCGGTGAACGATGGGTGCACCACACCGTAGTTCATTGCATTGCACTCTGCCATTCGGAATATTGGACGGAATGTGTCGGATCTCGACCTGCTGACCCAGTCCCTGGCGCGGAACGTCAAGCGCTGGCGCACCGAGCGCGGCTTCACCCTGGACACCCTCGCCGCCCGCGCCGGAGTCAGCCGCGGCATGCTCATCCAGATCGAGCAGGCCCGCACCAACCCCAGCCTCGGCACCGTCGTCAAGATCGGCGACGCCCTGGGGGTGAGCATCACCACGCTGCTCGACTACGAGCAGGGCCCCAAGGTCCGGGTCGTGCCGGCCGAGCAGGTGGTCCGGCTGTGGCACACCGACGCGGGCAGCTACAGCAGGCTCCTCGCCGGAACCGAGGCGCCCGGCCCGCTGGAGATGTGGGAGTGGCGGCTGATGCCGGGGGAGGGCAGCCGGTCGGACCCGCACCCGGCCGGCACCGTCGAGATCGCCCATGTCATGGCGGGTGAGCTGACCCTCACCGTCGAGGGCGCGGAGTACCGCGTCCCGGCCGGTGCGAGCGTCACCTTCGAGGCCAACGCGGCGCACGAGTACGGCAATCAGGGTGACGTGCCGACCGAGATGGTGCTGACGGTGTCGGTGCCGCCCGTGCACTGAGATGCCGACTCGGCCGACCGCGGGGCTTTGTTAGCGTGCGGCCCATGCGCGCACCCATCGGAGACTTCGACCACGCCACCCCCGCCCCGGACTGCCTCGCCGACCTCGTCGGCCCGGTCGCCGACGCCGTACGCGGCTGGAGCGGCAGCGTGTCCGCCGACGAGATCCTCTACGTCGAGACGGACCCGCGGTGGGCCGACACCGCGGTGTTCGTCCAGCACTACGGGCAGGAACTGCTCGAACAGTCCGCGAACTGCGTGGTCGTCGCGGGCAAGCGGGGCGGCGAGTCGACGCTGGCCGCGTGTGTCGTGCTGTCCACCACCCGCGTCGACGTCAACGGTGTGGTCCGTCGCCAACTCGGCGCGCGCAAGGCCTCGTTCGCGTCGATGGACACCGCCACGGGGGAGACCGGGATGGAGTACGGCGGCATCACGCCCGTCGGGCTGCCCGGGGCATGGCCGGTCCTGGTGGACGCGGCCGTCGTCGAGCTGCCGTACGTCCTGGTCGGCAGCGGGCGGCGGCGCGGCAAGCTGCTGGTGCCGGGGAAGGCGTTCGTGGAGCTGCCGAACGCGGTGGTGCTGGAGGGGCTGGGGGTCGCCTGACCGGCCGACCCCGGTGTCGGAACGCCGTCACCGGGCCCCGGGCATGTGGCCCGGAACCCGGCGAGGTGCGGCGAGGGGTCGGGCTCAGGCGGCGGCGGTGTCCGCCTGGGCGGTGAGCTGCTCCAGGACCTGGGTCAGACCGGTGACGACCTCGGCGTCGTCGGCCGGGTGGGTCTCGGCGAAGCGGACGACGGAGCCGGGGATGGAGAGCTTGGCGTCCTCCAGGACCGTGCCACCGGCGATGCCGACGGACTTGCGGGTCTCGTCCTGCGCCCACACACCGCCGAACTGGCCGAACGCGGTGCCCACCACGGCGACCGGCTTGCCGGTGAAGGAGCCGGCGCCGTACGGACGGGACAGCCAGTCGATGGCGTTCTTCAGGACGGCCGGGATGGTGCCGTTGTACTCGGGGGAGAAGAACAGGAAGCCGTCGGCCTGGCCGGCCGCCTCGCGCAGTCGCGCGGCGGTGGCCGGGAGGGCGGCCTCGGTGTCGATGTCCTCGTTGTAGAACGGGACGTCGGCCAGGCCTTCGTACAGCTCGATCTCGACGCCCTCGGGGGCGTGCTTCACGGCGGCCTCGGCGAGCTGGCGGTTGTGCGAACCGGCGCGAAGGCTGCCGACGAGCGCGAGGATGCGTACGGACATGAGCTGACTCCTAGCGAGGGTGAGCGGGGAAAGCTAAACGGACCGGGGTCCGTTGAAATTTGTAGCACCTATCCGGACCGGGGTCCACTTGTCTGTGGTGAGCGTTACGCTCTTTTCATGAAAGAGACGCTGCCGCCCTTCCCGGCGCCTCAGGAACCCGACCCCCTCGATGGACTGCTGAGTCTCGCCCCGACCACCGCTGACCAGCCCCGACTGCGCGCGGACGCGGCCCGCAACCGCACCCGCCTGCTGGAGGTCGCCGCCCGGCTCGCGGCGGAGTGCGGGGCCGCCAACCTGACCATGGAGGCCGTGGCGACCGCCGCCGAGGTGGGCAAGGGCACCGTCTTCCGGCGGTTCGGCGACCGGTTCGGGCTCATGCTGGCGCTCCTCGACCACCAGGAGCGGGAGCTGCAGGCCGCGTTCCTGACCGGCCCGCCTCCCCTCGGCCCCGACGCGCCGCCCGTCGAGCGGCTCCGGGCCTTCGGCGCGGCCGTCATCCGCCACGAGTACGCCCACCGCGACCTCTATCTCGCCGCCCGCGCCGACGTCCCCCGCCGCCACACCAGCCCGGCCAACCAGCTCCGCCTCGGCCATCTGTGCATGCTGCTGCGCCTCGCCGGGACGCCGGGCGACATCGAACTGCTGGCGCAGACCCTGCTGGGCTATCTGGACATCCACCTCGTGGACCATCTCGTCGGACGCCGGGGGATGCCCCTCGACCGGCTGGAGCGTGGATGGGCGGCGCTGGTGGAGCGGCTGGTCGTGGCGGCATGACTCCGGAGGGCCCGAGACAGCAAAAGCGACTGCTTGGTAACTTGAGGGTGGGTGTCGGGGAGCGGCCTCGCACGCCGCGCGAGGGGGAGTGGGCATGACCGACGAGACCGCTGAGACAGACGCGATCGCCGAGACCACTGGGATCGCTGGGATGGCTGGGATGGCCGCGATCGCCGAGACCACTCGGATCGCTGGGAACGCCGCCATCACCGAGACCGTCGAGAACGGTCGGGCGGAAGTCGTCGGCACCGGCTTCTTCTCCTCCGTGGACGACGTTTCCGCCCGGCTCGCCGAAGCGGGTTACCTGGCCTCCACGGCCGTCGCCACCACCGTCTTCCTGGCCGACCGACTGGGCAAGCCCCTGCTGGTGGAGGGCCCGGCGGGCGTCGGCAAGACCGAGCTGGCCAAGGCCGTCGCCCGGGTCGGCGACGCCCGTCTGGTCCGGCTCCAGTGCTACGAGGGCATCGACGAGTCCCGCGCGCTGTACGAGTGGAACCACGCCAAGCAACTGCTGCGTATCACCGCCGGACGCGACGAGGCCTGGGACGAGACCCGCACCGACATCTTCAGCGACGAGTTCCTGCTCACCCGGCCCCTGCTGACCGCCATCCGGGGCGACGAGCCGACCGTGCTCCTCATCGACGAGACCGACAAGGCGGACGTCGAGGTCGAGGGGCTCCTGCTGGAGGTACTGAGCGACTTCCAGGTCACCGTCCCCGAACTGGGCACGATCACCGCCACCCGGCGCCCCTTCACCGTCCTCACCTCGAACGCCACCCGGGAGCTGTCCGAGGCGCTCCGCCGCCGCTGCCTCTTCCTCCATCTCGACTTCCCCGAGGCCGAGTTGGAACAGCGGATCGTACGGCTCCGGGTCCCCGGCCTGGACGCCACACTCGCCGACTCCCTGGTCCGTGTCGTCGGCGCGCTGCGCGAGATGGAACTGCGCAAGGCGCCCTCCGTGGCCGAGACCATCGACTGGGCCCGCACCCTTCTCGCCCTCGGCGCCGACACCCTCGACGAGACCGTCGTACGCGACAGCCTCGGCGTGATCCTCAAGCACCAGGACGACATCGAGAAGGCCGCGCGGAAGCTGACGCTGGTATGACCGCCGGGGCCCAGGACGCGAGCGCCGCTCCGGGCTCGCCGTTGGCCGGTCGACTGACCGCGTTCGTACGGGCGTTGCGCGGCCATGGGATACGGATCGGGCCCGGCGAGACCGTGGACGCGGCGGCCGTGCTGGAGGTGCTGGGTCTTGCCGACCGGGAGCGGATCCGGGAAGGGCTGGCGGCGGCGTTGCTGCGAGCCGATCGTCAGCGTGCCGTGTTCGACGCAACCTTCGAGCTGTACTTCCCGCTCGGCGTAGGGGAGTTGACCGGCGCGCGGGTCACGGCGGCTGGGGACCGGGACGAACTGCGCGACCGGCTCGCCGAGGCGCTCGCCGCGAACGACACGGCCGCGCTCACGCGACTCGCCGGGGAGGCCGTGGACCTGCTGGGCCGCTACGGCTCCCCGGGCTCGGACGGCTGGTCCGCCCACCAGACCCTTGACCGCCTCCGGCCGCAGACGTTGCTGGCGCGGATTCTGGCGGGGTCCGGCGGAGGTTCCGGGGCGGGGGGTGGTGCGGGTGCGGGGGCTGGTGGTGGGTTGCGTATGGGATTCGGTGGTGGTCTCGCATTCGGCCCAGGTACGGGAGCAGGCACAGGCGCAGCCTCGGGATCGGGATCGGGCTCGGGTTCCGGCTCCGGTTTCGGTTCGGGCGGGTTCACCGATCGGCTCGACGCCGACGAGATCCGGCGCCGTATCGAGGACTTCCGGAACCGGGTGCGTACGGAGGCGCGACGGCGCGTTGCCGAGCGTCGGGGGGCGGAGATGATCGCCGAGCGGGGCATCGCGCCCAGCGCCGACCAGGTCGACTTCCTCATCGCCGGCCGCGAGCAACTCGTCGAACTCCGCCGTACCGTCCAGCCGTTGGCCCGCAAGCTCGCGACGCGGCTCGCCGCCCGGCGGCGCAGGGCCGCGCGCGGACAGATCGACATCCGGCGCACGCTGCGCCGGTCGCTGTCCACCGGGGGTGTGCCGCTGCGCCCCGCCTACCGCCGGCACCGGCCCGCCCGCCCGGAGATCGTGCTGCTGTGCGATGTGTCCGGGTCGGTCGCGGGGTTCGCGAACTTCACGATGCTGCTGGTGCAGGCGATGCGGGACCAGTTCAGCAAGGTACGGGTCTATGCCTTCGTCAACCGCGTCGACGAGGTCACCCACCTCGTCACCACCGGGGACGCCGACCCCGCCGAACTCGGTCGCCGGATCGCCACCGAGGCCGCCGTCGCCGGGTGGCACGGCAGCAGCGACTACGGGGCCGCGCTCGGGGAGTTCGCCGAGCGCCACCTCGACGCGGTGGGCCCCCGTACGTCGGTGATCGTCCTCGGTGACGCCCGCACCAACGGGTTCGACCCCAACGCGGCGGCCCTGCGACGTGTCGTGGCCCGTGCCCGTCGCGTCCACTGGCTGAACCCCGAAGCGGCGGGGCAGTGGTCGACGGGGGACTCCGCCGCCCACGTGTACGCCGAGATCGTCGACATGCACGCCTGCCGGAACGCCCGGCGGCTGGGGGAGCTGGTGACGCGGTTGCTGCCGGTGTGATGCGCGCGGCGCGCCGGGGTCACTCCCGGCCGGTGTCGATGACGCAGAAGCGGTTGCCCTCCGTGTCGGCGAGTACGACGAAGTCGGCGTCCTCCGGGTAGAGGTCCCAGTCGACGCGGCGCGCTCCGAGGCCGAGCAGACGCTCGACTTCGGCCGCCTGGTCCTCCGCGTCGCCCGCGTAGAGGTCCAGATGGACCCTCGGGCGCTCCTGGACCGGGGTCTCGCTGAGGCCGAGCGAGATCTGGGCGCCCGCGCCCCGCGGATGCACCAGCACGACCCAGTCGTCCTCCGGCTCCTCGCGCGGGACGTACCCGAGGGCCCCCATCCAGAACGCTGCGGCCCGTCGTACGTCGGACGCGCCCATCACCACGGATCCGATGCTCAGCATGGTCCGATTCTCGCCCCTGCGGATCCACGGCGCTGCGGCGATGCTGGAAACAGACCTCGACCTCAGGAGGTGCGCCCCATGTTCCGCACCGTCACCGTGGGCATCGACGGTTCGCGCGAGAGCCTGGCCGCCGCCGAGTGGGCGGCCCGGGAGGCACGGCTTCGCGCACTGCCGCTGCGGCTGGTCAACGTCTGGGAGCCGGTGCCCGAGCCGATGGGGAGGAGGCCGATGCTGGGCACGGAGGCGGGACCGGACGAGCAGGACGGCGCGCGGGGCGGGCAGGAGGGTCTTCGGGGCGGGCGGGAACAGGAAGGGCCGGGGTGGGGGCGGGGTGCGTGGGGTGATACGGGCGTCGGGAAGGTGCTGAGGGAGACGGCCGACGGGATTCGGCTGCGGCATCCCGGCGTCGAGGTGCGTGTCGAGCAGTGGGCGGGCCGGGCGAGCGAGGAACTGGTGAAGGCGGCGCACGGTGGGGAGCTGCTGGTTCTGGGGTCGCGTGGGCTGAGCGGGATCGCCGGTTTTCTGCTCGGGTCTGTGGGATTGCATGTCGTGGCACACACGGAGCGGCCGGTCGTGCTCGTGCGGGCGGGGGAGGGGGCGGCGGATGAGCATGGTCGGGGCGGTCGGGGCGGTCGGGGCGGTCGGGGCGGTCGGGGCGGTCCGGTGGGTCCGGGTGGTGTTCTGTCCGACGCGGCGCCGTTCCGGCCTGTGGTGCTTGGGCTGGATACCGCGCAGCCGGACCACACGTTGATCCGGTTCGCGTTCGAGGCCGCCGCCCTGCGGGAGGCTGAGCTGCGGATTCTTCATGACTGGCGGCCGCCGGCGTACTCCGGGCTTCGGGAGAGGCCCGGTCTGGATGCCGATCTCGACGCGGATCTGGGGCGGGTGGAGGCGGGGACGCTGAGCGAGGTGTTGTTGCCCTGGCGGCGGGAGTTTCCGGGGGTTGAGGTGGTGGAGGAGTCTCGGCGGGGGAAGGCGGCCGAGCATCTGCTGGAGGCTTCTCGGGACGCGTCGTTGGTGGTGGTCGGGCGGCGTGTTCGGCGTTCGCCGGTGGGGGCGCACATCGGGCCCGTCGTGCATGCGGTGCTTCATCATGCGGGGGTGCCTGTGGCGGTCGTTGCGCATGGCTGAGGCGTGGTTTTCCCGCCCCCGCCGCCCCTACCCGTCCCATCCCAGGGGCTGTGCCCCTTCCACCCCCCCTGGCGCCATGTAGCTCGGGGGGATCGGTTCGGGGGCGGGTGCGGGCTGTTCGTGGTTGCTCGCGCAGTTCCCCGCGCCCCTTCAGGCGCGCGGATCAGCCCAGGCGGGGGATCTCGATCGCCGGGCAGCGGTCCATGACCATGTCCAGGCCGGCCTCGCGGGTGCGGTGGTACGCCTCCTCGTCGATCACGCCCAGCTGGAACCAGACGGCCTGGGCGCCGATGCGGGCGGCCTCGTCGGCGACGGGGCCCGCGAGGTCGCTGTTGACGAAGACATCGACGACGTCCACGGGGAAGGGGATGTCGGAGAGGGAGGCGTAGCCCTGCTCGCCATGGACCGTCTCGGCCTTGGGGTGCACCGGCACGACACGCTTGCCGTAGCGCTGGAGGACCTCCGCGACGCCGTACGCGGCGCGGTTGCGGTTGTTGGACAGGCCGACGACGGCCCAGGTGTCGCCGAGTTCCGAAAGGATCTTGCGGATCGTGGCGGGGTCGCCGTACATGTGCCGTCTCCTCTGTCCGTGAATCCGTTTACCCGTCTTCCGTGCTCCGTGCTCCGTGATCAGCGCTTGCGTGTGTCCGTGCACGGGCGCGCCCGGTGACGGGGGCTGTCTGCGGCAACAGCCCGGGGCGCGCGGCGATTCCCGGGTCCGGCACCCCGTTTCCCAGGGAGGGCGACGGGTCGGCTCTGTGCGAAATGTCGTCGTCCGCGCTGCGCTCGGCCGTCCCCGCGCCTACGCTCACCCCGTGCTGCGTATCACCGACGCCCGGACCGGCGAGCCCGCCGAGATCCGCAGAGCGCTCACCCGGGTCCACGCCCACGCGCCGGGGAACGACACCTCGGCCCTGCGCGTCCTGCTGGTCGCCGATGTCCTCGCCCGCGCCCTGGAGCTGGGCGGGAGCCCTGTCCTCCTCGTCGCCGACCCGCCCGCCGCGCTGCGCGTGCGGGCCGACGACCTCGGCATCCGGCCGACCGAGGCCACCGCGACGAGAGGAGGACACCAGGTGCTGCACGTGATCGGCTCAGGGGCCGAGACGGGTGACGCCGAGGGTGACGGCGTCCGCAGCGAGGCCGGGGCCGGTGTCGCCGGAATCAGGGTCGAAGTCGCTCCGGTGACCGGACCCCAGGAGGCGCCCGTGTCCGGGGCGGCCCTCCGGCTCGCCCTGCTCAGCCATCCCCGCCGGACGCCTGTGAGCCTCGACGCCACCGCTCTGACCGAGGCCGCCGACGCGCTCGACGGCTGGCGCAAGGCGGTGGCGGCCTGGGCGACGCGGCCCTCGAAACCGGTTCCCGAGCCCGTGCGTCAGGCCCTGCTCGCCGCGTGGGAGGACGACCTCGACGTGCTCGCGGTGCTCGGCGTCCTGCGGGACGTGGAGGGGGCGGAGGACGTGCCCGACGGCGCGCGGTTCGAGACGTACGCCTACGCGGACCGGCTCCTCGGCCTGGAGCTCACCCGTGAGATCGGGGCATCGGCATGAGTGCGCGTGCCGGAGCAGGCCCCCTGCGTAGACTGGTCGTCCTGCGGCACGCCAAGTCCGCCTGGCCGGTCGGTGTACCCGACCACGAACGGCCCCTCGGGCCACGCGGCCTCCGCGACGCCCCCGCCGTCGGGCGGGCCCTCATCGAGGCCGACTGCCTGCCGGACCTGGCCGTGTGCTCCACGGCCGTACGGGCCCGCCAGACCTGGGAGCTGGCCTCCGCGCAGTGGGGGACGCCGCCGTCCGTACGGTTCGACCGGCGGGTGTACGCGGCCGATGTGCCGGAGCTGCTCGACGTGGTGCGCGAGGTCCCCGACCATGTGGGGAAGCTGCTGCTCGTCGGCCACAACCCCGGCCTGGAGGAGCTCGTCCTGCACCTGGCCGGGGACGCCCTCGACGACGCGCTGGACGATGTACGGACCAAGTTCCCCACCTCGGCGATCGCCTTCCTCGCCTGGCGCGGAGACACCTGGGCCGCCCTCGCCCCCGGCACGGCACTGCTGACGGACATGATCGTGCCGAGGGGGAAGAAGGAGACCTGACCGGGCAGTGGAAGACCGGGCGGGCAGGCCTCGAAGCCGGCGGGCCCGCACCGACCACGCCCCCGGCACCACCCCGCGCGGACGCCCGACGGCCGGCGCATAGGGTGGTCGGATGCAGGACGAGTACCGCACCGTCGCCCGGGCCGGCGTGCACGAGACCGAGGTCAATCGCTCCCGGTTTCTGTGCGCGCTCGCCCCGGCGGCCACGGAGCAGGAGGCCCAGGACTTCGTCGCGGCCGTCCGCAAGGAGCACGCCGACGCCACGCACAACTGCTACGCCTACGTCATCGGCGCCGACGCGGCCGTCCAGAAGGCGAGCGACGACGGCGAACCCGGCGGCACCGCCGGCGTCCCCATGCTGCAGATGTTGCTGCGACGGGACATGCGGTACGTCGTCGCCGTCGTCACCCGGTACTACGGCGGGGTCAAGCTGGGCGCCGGCGGCCTCATCAGGGCGTACGGCGGTGCCGTGGGCGAGGCCCTGGACACGCTCGGCAGCATCACGCGCCGACGCTTCCGGCTGGCCACGGTGACCGTCGACCACCAGCGTGCCGGAAAGGTCCAGAACGACCTGCGGGCCACCGGGCGCGAGGTCCGTGACGTGCGCTACGGCGAAGCCGTCACCATCGAGATCGGACTGCCCGACGCCGACGTGGACGCCTTCCGCGCCTGGCTCGCCGACGCCACCGCCGGCACCGCGGGGTTCGAACTCGGGGGAGAGGCGTACGGGGACGCGTGAGCGGGGGCGCGGCGAGTTCACCGAGTTCGAGGGCACGCGCGCGTGGAGCGTGGAGCGTGAGGGGCACGCGCGCGTGGAGGGTGAGGGGCGTGCCGTGTGGGGAGTGCGGGGGCACGCGCGCGTGGAGTGTTGCGGTGGGCCGCGTACGCGGGTCGGTTCGCGGGTAGCCGCCCGTGATGTCCGACCCGCCTGTTAGGTTCGGGGATCATGAGGCTTCTGCACACCTCCGACTGGCATCTCGGTCGGGCGTTCCACCGGGTGAACATGCTCGGCGCGCAGGCCGAGTTCATCGGTCATCTCGTCACGACCGTGCGGGAGCGCGATGTGGACGCGGTGGTGGTGTCGGGGGACGTGTACGACCGGGCGGTGCCACCACTGGCCGCGGTCGGACTCTTCGACGACGCCCTGCACCGCCTTGCGGAGCTGGGCGTGCCCACGGTGATGATCTCCGGTAACCACGACTCGGCGCGGCGGCTGGGCGTCGGCGCGGGCCTCATCGGCCGGGCGGGCATCCATCTACGGACGGCGGCCTCGGCGGCCGGCAGGCCCGTCGTCCTGCCGCACGCCCACGGCGACGTCGCCTTCTACGGGCTGCCCTATCTCGAACCCGCCCTCGTGAAGGACGAGTTCGGAGTGGAGAAGGCGGGCCACGAGGCGGTGCTCGCCGCCGCCATGGAGCGGGTCCGTGCCGATCTGGCCACGCGCCCGGAGGGCACCCGTTCCGTCGTCCTGGCCCATGCCTTCGTCACCGGCGGCGCGCCCAGCGACAGCGAGCGGGACATCTCCGTCGGCGGCGTCTCCTCCGTACCGGCCGGGGTCTTCGACGGCGTCGACTACGTGGCGCTGGGCCATCTGCACGGCAGCCAGACCATCACCGAACGCGTCCGCTACTCCGGCTCCCCGCTGCCGTACTCCTTCTCGGAGACCGACCACCGCAAGAGCATGTGGCTGGTGGACCTCGGCGCCGACGGCTCGGTCGACGCCGAGCGGATCGACTGCCCCGTACCGCGCCCGCTCGCCCGGATCCGGGGCCGGCTGGACGACCTGCTCGCCGACCCGGAGTTGGCGCGGCACGAGGAGGCGTGGATCGAGGCCACCCTCACCGACCCGGTGCGCCCCGCCGAGCCCATGGCCCGCCTCTGCGAACGCTTCCCGCACACGCTCAGCCTCGTCTTCGACCCCGAGCGCGCCCCCGACGACCCGGACGTCTCCTACGCCCGGCGCCTCGCCGGGCGCGACGACCAGCAGATCGCCGCGGACTTCGTGGCCCACGTCCGCGGCACGGGCCCGGACGAGCACGAACAGACCGTGCTCAGGGACGCGTTCGACGCGGTCCGGGCCGACGAGACGGTCCGGGAGACCGTGTGATGAGCGATTCGCGCCGACGGGGTGACGGGGGAGGCCGGGTGGTGAGCGATAGGGGAGGCCGTGCGGCGAGCGGCTCGCGCCGACGGGACGAAGCGGGAGGCCGTGTGATCAACGAACTCTGCCGACCGGACAGGGGAGGGCGACCGATGACGACCCGCCGACCGGGTACGGCCGACCGGCCCGTCAGGCTGCCCCACCGGCCGGGTACCGCCGACCGGCCCCTCGGGCTGCCCCGCCGGGCCGACGCGGCAGGTGTTCGATGAGGCTCCACCGGCTCGACCTCACGGCCTTCGGCCCCTTCGGCGGTGCCCAGTCCGTCGACTTCGACGACCTCTCGGCGGCCGGACTCTTCCTGCTGCACGGCCCGACCGGCGCCGGCAAGACCTCCGTTCTGGACGCCGTCTGCTACGCGCTGTACGGCTCGGTGCCGGGTGCCCGGCAGAGCGGCCAGGGCATGACCCTGCGCAGCGACCACGCGGAACGCGCGACACGCACGGAGGTCCGTCTCGAACTCACCGTGGCCGGACGCCGGTTGGAGATCACCCGGCAGCCGCCCTGGGAGCGGCCCAAGAAACGTGGAGTGGGCACCACGCTCGACAAGGCGCAGAGCTGGCTGCGCGAGTACGACGCGGTCGCGGGCTCCTGGAAGGACCTCAGCCGCTCCCACCAGGAGATCGGTGAGGAGATCACCCAGCTCCTGGGGATGAGCCGGGAGCAGTTCTGCCAGGTCGTGCTGTTGCCGCAGGGCGACTTCGCGCGGTTCCTGCGCGCCGACGCCGAGGCCCGGGGCCGGCTGCTCGGCCGGCTCTTCGACACCCAGCGCTTCGCAGCCGTCGAGAAGCGGCTCGCCGACCGGCGCCGGGCGACCGAGGCCCAGGTGCGCGAGGGCGACGCCGAACTGCTCGCCGACGCCCACCGGATGCAGCAGGCGGCGGGCGACGTCCCGGATCTGCCCGAGCTGGCGCCGGGTGAGCCGGGTCTCGCCGAGGCCGTGCTGGGCTGGGCCGCCGTCGCCCGCAGCACCGCCCGCGAACGGCTGACCATCGCCCACTGCGCCCGCGCGGCGGCCGAGTCGGCGCGGGCCACCGCCGAACGCGTCCTGGACGACGTACGTGAAGCGGCGCGGCTGCAACGGCGGTTCGCGGAGGCGCGGGAGCGGGCGGCCCGGCTGGAGGAGCGGGCCGACGCCCACCGTGAGGACCGGGCGCGCATGGAGCGGGCCCGCAAGGCGGAGGCCGTGGCGCCCGCGCTGGAGCTGCGGGACGAGGCGGAGCGCGAGCACCGGCGCGCGAGCGCGGAGGAGGCCCGCGCGCGTGCCGGGCTGCCGCAGACGGACGCCGACGCCGGTGCCGCCGGGCTCGCGATCGCCGCCCGCAAGGCCGCCGAGGAGCTGGGCGGACTGGAGTCGGCCCGGCGAGCGGAACAGCGGCTGGCCGAACTGGTCGCCGAGCGTGCGGAGTTGGACGGGGAGGAGCGGGCCGACGAGGACGTCCTCCAGGACGCCGAGGGCTGGCTGGCCGAGTGGGAGACGAACCGGGCGGAACTGCGGGCCCGTATCGAGTCCGCGCAGGAGGCCGCCACCCGCGCCGAACAACTCGCCGTGCAGCGCGAACCCGCCGAGAAGCGGCTCGCGGCCGCCCGGCAGCGGGACCAGCTCGGCCGTGACACCGACGACGCCCAGGCGCGCGTGGTGCGGCTCGCCGAGCGCGCGGTCGAGGCGCGCGCCCACTGGCTGGACCTCAAGGAACAGCGGCTGCTGGGCATCGCGGCGGAGCTGGCCGCCGGGCTCGTCGACGGACAGCCGTGCGCCGTCTGCGGTGGCACCGAGCACCCTCAGCCCGCCCAGAAGATCGACGGACACGTGGACCGGGAGACGGAGGAGCGGGCACTCGCCGCGTTCCAGCGCGCAGACGAGGAGCGCGCCGAGGCCGAGCGGCGACTCGGCCTCGTGCAGCGGGCACTGGCCGCCGCGAGCGCCGAGGCCGGCGACACACCCACCGACCGGCTCGCCGCGCAGCTGGAGGAGTTGGAGGAGCGGTACGCCCGGGCCCGCCGGGGTGCCTCCGGACTGCATGCCGCGCAGGAGTCCCTGCGGCACGCCGAACGCGAACGCGACCGGCGTACGGCCGCCCAGCAGGAGGCGGCGGTCCGGGCCGCCTCCCGCAACACCCGGCGGGACGCCCTGGAGCGCGAACGGACGCTGCTGGAAGGCGAGTTGACCGAGGCGCGGGGTGACGCCGAGAGTGTGGCCGCGCGGGCCGCGCAGTTGGAGCGGCGGGCGGGGCTCCTCACCGAGGCCGCCGAGGCCGTGCGCACCGCCGACGACACCGCACAGCGGCTCAAGGACGCCGACGCGCGGCTCGCCGACGCCGCCTTCCGCGCCGGGTTCGACACCCCGCAGGCCGCGGCCGCCGCCCTCCTCGACGACGCTGCCCATCGCGATCTCCAACACCGCCTCGACGCCTGGCAGTCGGAGGAGGCGGCCGTACGGGCCGTGCTCGCCGAGGCCGACACGGCGGCCGCCGCCCAGCAGCCGCCCGCCGACCTCACGAGCGCCGAACAGCACGCGGCGGCAGCCGCCCGGCGGCTCCAGGACGCCGTCTCCGCCTGGGACGACGCCGAGCGACGCCGTGCCGAACTGGACCGCCTGTCCGCACGGGCCACCGCCTCCGTTCGCCGACTCGCCCCGCTGCGGGAGGAGTACGACCGCGTCGCCCGCATGGCCGGACTGGCCGCCGGTACCTCCGCCGACAACGAGCGCAGGATGCGCCTTGAGGCGTACGTCCTCGCCGCCCGCCTGGAACAGGTCGCCGCCGCCGCGACCGTACGGCTCCAGCGCATGTCGTCCGGCCGCTACACCCTCGTCCACTCCGACGACCGGACCGGCCGCGGCCGCAGCGGGCTCGGACTGCATGTGGTCGACGCCTGGACGGGCCGGGAGCGGGACACCGCCACGCTCTCCGGCGGCGAGACGTTCTTCGCCTCCCTCGCGCTCGCCCTCGGCCTCGCCGACGTCGTCACCGACGAGGCGGGCGGCGTACGCCTCGACACCCTCTTCATCGACGAGGGCTTCGGCAGCCTCGACGACCAGACCCTCGACGAGGTCCTCGACGTCCTCGACTCCCTCCGCGAACGCGACCGCAGCGTCGGCATCGTCAGCCATGTCGCGGACCTGCGGCGGCGCATCCACGCGCAGCTGGAGGTCGTGAAAGGGCGGACGGGGTCGGTGGTGCGGCAGCGCGGTCAGTGACCCAGGGGCCGCCGGGGGAGCGGTGAGGAGTACACGACGCTGGTGGTGACGGACCCCAGCGCACCGATCCTGCCCGACACCTCTTCCAGGTGGCGCATCGAACGGGCGGCGACCTTGATCACGAAGCAGTCGTCGCCCGTGACATGGTGCGCCTCCAGGATCTCGGGGGTGACGGAGACGAGGTCGTGGAACGGCTTGTAGTTGCCGGTCGGGTACCGCAGCCGCACGAACGCCAGGATCGGCAGCCCCAGCCGCTCCGGATCGACGACGGCCGCGTAGCCCTGGATGACACCCGCCTCCTCCAGTCGCCGCACCCGCTCGGTCACCGCGCTCGCGGACATCGACACCGCCCGCGCGAGCTCGGCGAAGCTGGCCCTGCCCTCGCGTTGGAGGACCTCCAGAATGCGCCAGTCGGTGGCATCGGGAACGTGCGGGGAATTCGCGGTCATGTCCGATGGATAGCAGGGGAATCCCCTGCTGATCAAGGCCTGAGCCGTGGAATGGCCCTTCAGGAAGGTGATCACCGACCGTAGATTCCTGGTCAGGGAAACAAGGAGTCGCATTCCGCGTTCCGCGAGGGAAGGCCAGCTCATGACCGTCACCACCACGTCCGCCGTCAACTCCGTCCTGCGCGTCGCCCCCGCCGCTCCGGCCGAGGCCGCCGCGTACTTCCGGGCGAGTCTCGTCTTCCACACCGATGTGTCCGATGTGGCCGCCGCCCTCGCCGCCGACGGCGACCCCGGCTTCGTCGTCCTCGACTCCCGCTCCACCGAGTCCTGGAACCAGGGCCACATCCCCGGCGCGATCCATCTGCCCACCGCGCTCATCCCCGAGCAGGCCGAGCAGCTGCTCGACAAGTCCGTGCCGGTCGTCACCTACTGCTGGAGCCCCGCCTGCAACGGCGCCACCCGCGCCGCCCTCGCCCTCGCCGAACTCGGCTTCCAGGTCAAGGAGATGCTCGGCGGCTTCGAGTACTGGGCGCGCGAGGGCCTCGCCCACGAGACCTGGGAGGGTGAGGCGCGGCGTGACGCCGACCCGCTGACCACCCCGGTGGATGCCGAGAGCTGCGGTTGCTGACAGTCTGTCAAGAAGCGGCCGAGGTCGACGAGTTCGGCCGCAGGCCCGCCGTGTAGCTTCTGGGCATGGCTCGATACACGGATGCGGTGGTTCCCGATGTGGTGCGGTGGGTGGAGTCGAGCGGCGGACCGCTCATAGCGATACCCGAAGCGGTCCTGCCGTTCTGGGCGGGCGCCGACGGCGACGAGACGTCGTCCGACTACGACCGCGCCTGTGACGTCGACGGGCACGTGGGCCTCCTGCCGGTGGGCGACACCCGTGCCCTGGTCCTCGGCCATGAACCCGCCCCCAGCGCGTACCTCCCCGAGCACGGCACGTTCGTACGCCGGTACGCGGCCGGCTCCGAGGCCGAACTCCTCGCGCATGTCCCGGCGGCGCTGGACGCGGCCGTGTGGGAGCCCGAGGTGCGGTGGCGGGTGCCCGGACCGGTCGTGCTGTTCGACGCGGCGTGGCCCGGGGACGCCGCGCGGCGGAACGACCATGTGCGGGTGGAGCTGGAGCCCGGGCACTACGGGGTGCGCGCCGCGTATGTCTCGACGGGGCCGGAGACCCGGCTCGGTCTCGTGCGGGTGAGACCTCTGACGCACTGAACCGGCGCGGCGGCCGGGCCCGCCCCTTGGTGGCGGTGGGCCCGGCCGGCCCGGCTCACAGCTGGGACAGCTCGTCCACCAGGTCGTCCAGGCCCAGGGACCCCTGGGACAGCGCGGCCATGTGCCAGGCCTTGGCGTCGAAGGCGTCGCCGTGGCGCTGCCTGGCCTTCTCCCGGCCGAGGAGCCAGGCACGCTCGCCGAGCTTGTAGCCGATGGCCTGGCCCGGCATCGTCAGATAGCGCGTCAGCTCGCTCTCGACGAAGTCCGCCGGGCGGCTGCTGTGGGCGCCGAAGAACTCCTGGGCCAGATCCACGGTCCAGCGCTCGCCCGGGTGGAAGGGGGAGTCCGCCGGGATCTCCAGCTCCAGGTGCATGCCGATGTCGACGATGACCCGGGCCGCGCGCATCATCTGCGCGTCCAGATAGCCGAGCCGCTCCTCCGCGTCCTTGAGGAAGCCCAGCTCGTCCATGAGCCGCTCCGCGTACAGGGCCCAGCCCTCGGCGTTGGCGCTCACCCCGCCGATCGTGGCCTGGTAGCGGGAGAGTTCGTCCTTGACGTACACCCACTGCGCGAGCTGGAGGTGGTGGCCGGGGACGCCCTCGTGGTACCAGGTGGAGACCAGGTCGTACACCGGGAAGCGGGTCTGCCCCATCGTCGGCAGCCAGGTGCGGCCCGGGCGGGAGAAGTCCTCGGTCGGGGCCGAGTAGTACGGGGCCGCCGCGCCGCCGGGCGGGGCGATGCACGACTCGACCTTGCGCACCGGCTCGGCGAGGTCGAAGTGGGTGCCGTCCAGCGCCTCGATCGCCTCGTCCATCAGGGACTGCAGCCACTCGCGGACCTCGTCGACGCCCTCGATGTGCCGGCCGTTTTCGTCCAGGTGTGCGAGCGCCACCCACGGTGTCTCGGCGCCGGGCAGGATCTTCGCGGCCTCCTGCCTCATCTCGCCGAGCAGCCGGTGGAACTCGGCCCAGCCGTACGCGTACGCCTCGTCGAGGTCCAGATCCGACCCCGTGAAGTAGCGGACCAGCCTGCCGTAGCGCTCCCGGCCGACCGTGTCCGGTGCGCCCTCGACCGCCGGGGCGTACACGTCCCGCATCCAGTCGCGCAGCTCCACCACGGCCCGGGTCGCCCCACGGGCGGCCTCGTCCAGCTCGGCGCGCAACGCCTCGGGGCCCGCCGAGGCGAAGTCCTCGAACCAGCCGCGCCCCGAACCGTCCGTGTCCGCCCACTCGGTGAGCTGGCCGATGAAGGTGGCGGTCGGGCGGGGGCCCGCGTACAGCTTCCGCTCCAGGCCGAGCGCCAGGGACTCGCGGTAACCGGCGTACGCCGTCGGCACCGCGCGCAGCCGCTCCGCGATCGCCGCCCAGTCCTCCTCGGTCTCGGCCGGGGTGATGGTGAAGACCTCGCGCACCTCGTGCGGCGGAGTGACCATGTTGCCGACCGCGCGCAGGCCCTCGTCCGCCTCATGCACGGCCAGCTCCGCCGTCAGCCGCTCGCGCAGCAGGCGCGCGCACCGGCGCTCGGCGTCACTGTCCGCGCCCGGCTGCCGCTCCGCCTCGTCGAGCCGCGCGAGCGTCGCCCGGATCAGCTCCGCACGGGCCTCCTGACCCGCCGGCGAGGTGTCCGGCAACCTGCTGGAACTCTCCTTCACACCCAGATACGTACCGGTCACGGGATCGAGGTCGATGAGGTCGTCGACGTACGCGTCGGCGACCTCGCGGGGCAGCGGGCTCTTGGTGTCAGACATGCCGACAATCTTGGTACGGCGGTGGTGGCGCCGTCAGCTGCTTAACGGCCCCTTGAGCCTTACGTCGGCCGGATTCCGCTCAGGGCGTGACCCGGGTTCCGGCGGTGTCCGGGGGCAGCAGCGGGCCGCAGTCCCACTGCTGGAAGATCAACCTGGTCTCCACCCGCGCCACCTCGCGCCGCGACGTGAACTCGTCGAGGACCAGCCGCTGCAGATCCGCCATGTCCGCGACCGCGACATGCACCAGATAGTCGTCCGGCCCGGTGAGGTGGTAGACGGTCCGCGACTCCGGCAGCGCCCGGATCCGCTCCACGAACGGCCCCACCAGCTCGCGCCGATGCGGCCTGACCTGCACCGACAACAACGCCTCCAGGCCACGCCCGAGCTTGGCCGGATCGAGCCGCAGCTGATGCCCGAGGATCACCCCCGCGCGCCTCAGCCGCGTCACCCGGTCCAGACAGGTCGACGGCGCGACCCCGACCTGAGCGGCGAGATCCCGGTACGTCGTCCGGGCGTCGTTCTGCAACAGCCGCAGCAGCTGGAGGTCCACCGGATCGAGTACGACGGAATCGGGCATTGCCCGAACGTAACACGGCACTCGGCTTCCCCAGCCCGGCCGATGTTCATTCTGACGTCCATGAACTCAGCGAGCACGCACGCGTACGACCACGCACGCACCACGCCGAGAGCACTGGCCACCGAGGCCGTGCACGCCGGCCGCGACGACCTCGCGCGCCAGGGCCTGCACGCCCCGCCGATCGACCTGTCGACCACCTACCCGTCGTACGACAGCCGGGACGAGGCCGCCCGCATCGACGCCTTCGCCACCGACGGCGCCCAGCCGGAAGGTCCGCCGATCTACGGGCGGCTCGGCAACCCGACCGTCGCCCGTTTCGAGACCGCCCTCGCCCGCCTCGAAGGCACCGAGAGCGCGGTAGCCTTCGCCAGTGGCATGGCCGCGCTGAGCGCGGTGCTCCTCGTCCGCGCCTCGATGGGCCTGCGCCACGTCGTCGCCGTACGCCCCCTGTACGGCTGCAGCGACCATCTCCTCACCGCCGGGCTGCTCGGCACCGAGGTCACCTGGGTCGACCCGGCCGGCGTCGCGGACGCGCTGCGCCCCGACACCGGTCTGGTGCTGGTCGAGTCCCCGGCCAACCCGACCCTCGCCGAACTCGATCTGCGGGCCCTCGCCCACGCCTGCGGCTCGGTGCCGCTCCTGGCGGACAACACCTTCGCCACGCCCGTCCTGCAGCGCCCCGTCGAACAGGGCGCCCGGCTCGTCCTGCACAGCGCCACCAAGTACCTCGGCGGTCACGGCGACGTGATGGCCGGGGTCGTGGCCTGCGACGAGGAGTTCGCGGGGCGGCTGCGCCAGGTCCGCTTCGCCACCGGCGGCGTCCTCCACCCGCTCGCCGGCTACCTCCTGCTGCGCGGCCTGTCGACCCTCCCCGTACGCGTCCGCGCGGCCTCTGCGACCGCCGCCGAACTCGTCCGCCGCCTCGCCGCCGACCCGCGCGTCACCCGCGTCCACTATCCGCGCATCGGCGGCGCCATGATCGCCTTCGAGGTCCACGGCGACCCCCACGAGGTCATCGCCGCCGTCCGCCTCATCACCCCCGCCGTCAGCCTCGGCAGCGTCGACACCCTCATCCAGCACCCCGCCTCCATCAGCCACCGCATCGTGGAGGAGACGGACCGCAGGGGCGCCGGCGTGAGCGAGCGGCTCTTGAGGATGTCGGTGGGCCTGGAGGACGTCGAGGACCTCTGGGCGGACTTGGACGGCGCGTTGGGGAAGGCCGCCGACGGGACGCGGGATGCGGGCGTCACCAGCGACAGGCCCGCACTGTCGACGAGGCCGGTCTGAGCCCGCGTCCCGTCAGGGGTGCGGGGAACTGCGTGACCAGCCCCCACGCACCCGCACCCGACAGCGCCGCGCCCCGTACCGCACCGCGCCCCGTACCGCACGCCGTGCTACTCGGTCATCCCGACAGGCCGTTCACGCAACCGCGAAGCCCGCGCGGCGACCCCCGCCTCCTCCAGCCGCGCGGTGATCACCAGCGTCCCCTCCTCGATCTGGTAGTCGAGCGGCAGCTCAAGCCCCCGCATCGCCGCGACCATCCCCGTGTTGGACGACTGCGTCACCACGTACACGTTCGCGCAGCCCGCCTCGGCCGCCATCCCCACCAGCCTGCGCAGCAGCTCACTGCCGATCCCGCGCCGCTGCCACTCGTCCTCGACGATCAGCGCGATCTCCGTCTCGTCACCGTCCCAGAGGAGGTGGCCCATCCCGACGAGGCGCCCCGACGCCGTCTGCGCGGCGAGCGTCCGCCCGAAGCGCGGGCTCAGCAGGTGCCTGAGGTAGCGGTCCGCGTCGCCGACAGGCCCGTGGTACCGCATGCTCAGCGTGCGCGCGGAGCACCGGTCGTGCATCGCCTTCGCCGCCCGCAGATCCCCGGCGTCGGCGCGCCGCACCATGATGTCGTTGCCCTCCGGCAGCGTCAGCACGTCCTGGCCGCGCGGGATCCGAGGGCCCAGCCGCGCGTCCAGCTCCACCAGGGCACGAGCCCGCGCGAACTCCGTCGGCGTGAACGGCAGATACGGCCGCTCCACCGTGATCACCCCACCCTCCGGCGCCCGCAGCCGCATCACCGTGTCCTCCAGCGCCCCCTCGACCGGGGCGCTCTCCTGGGCCCGGCCGGAACCGGGAGCGGTGGCCGGCAGCGAACGGATGGTGCAGCGGCCCAGCAACTGCCGCAGTGCCAGCGGGAGTTCCGCCGCGTCCAGCGCCGTACGCGTGGCCAGGCCGAGGATCCGGGTAGGCGCGTCCACCAGGTCGTGGGCGTCACCGCGCTCGATCCAGGTCTCGGTGCCGCCCGCGTCCGACACGGCCCCGCAGATCTCGGCGGCAGGCAGCTCCTCGGGCGCCCGGAGCAGGAACTCGTCCACCGTGCCCTCGGCCAGCGGATGCGTCTGCAGGCTCAGAATGTCGACCCCGCGCTCCGCCAGCGCCGTGCACAACATGGCCAGCGAGCCCGGCTCGTCCCGCACCGTCGTCCGCATCCGCCACAGCAGGGTCGCCCCGGTGGCCACCACGGCGTCCGCCTCGGACGGCCCGGCCTGCTGCCCTTCGGCGAGCTGCGGCCGGGCGCCGGTATCGCTCGTCGGCGGCGCGTGACCGTGGTGACGTTGCCACCAGCCACGGAACCCGGCGGCGGACAGGAGCCAGTGGTGTGCCGGGCGGTGACCGTTCCGCGCCCGCGTGGTGTCAGACATGTCTGAAGTCATGTGGCCACTGTGAACGAACGGTGTTGCGTGATCACGAACGCTTTGTGACTGGCCGGTAAAAGCATCGTTCCGCACCTTTTGTTGCTTTTTGTAGGAGTGGTGCCGTCGTAATCGGTGCGGTAGTTGACCGAAGACGTCGGACAGCCGCCTCTCCCGTCCCGCCGCCCGCACGAGGCGGCGGGACGGTGAGGTGTCCTACGTCGGGCCGGTCACTGTCCGACGAGACCCGGCTGGAGCACCTTCGTGTACAGCACGGTCCCGTCCTGCTCCCGCAGCCGTACCGTCAGCTCCCCGCTGTGGCCGTCGATGTCGACCTCGCCGAAGAACTGGTAGCCGCCCGCCGGTGAGACGTTCGCCGTGGTCGGGGCCTTCATGAACACCCGCTCGGGGCCGAAGGTGTTGTCCAGCGCGTTCGCCGGGAAGGCACCGGCGTTGAGCGGGCCGGAGACGAACTCCCAGAACGGCTCGAAGTCGGTGAAGGCGGCCCGCGAGGGCTGGTAGTGCTGCGCCGAGGTGTAGTGCACGTCGGCCGTCAGCCACACCGTGCCGGTGATCTTCCGGTGCTTGACGAACCGCAGCAGCTCCGCGATCTGCAGCTCCCGTCCGAGCGGCGCACCGGGGTTGCCCTGCGCCACGGCCTCGATGTTCGGCTTGCCGTCACCGGTGTCCGGCACGACCAGGCCGAGCGGCATGTCGGAGGCGATCACCTTCCACACCGCCCGCGACCGCGACAGCTCCCGCTTGAGCCACTCCAACTGCTCGGCGCCCAGGATGCCCACGGGGTCGGTGGTCTGCGTGCCGGGGGAGTTGGCGTTGCGGTACGTCCGCATGTCGAGGACGAACACGTCCAGCAGGGGGCCGTGGCGCAGCACGCGGTGCACCCGGCCCTCGCGGGCGCCGGGCCGCAGCGTGGAGATCGGGAAGTACTCGCTGAAGGCCTGCCGCGCCCGTGCCGCCAGCACGTCCACGCTCTTCTCGGTGTACCGGGTGTCGGTGAGGATCTCGCCCGGGTACCAGTTGTTGGTGACCTCGTGGTCGTCCCACTGCACGATCGAGGGGACCTGGGCGTTGAACCGCTTCAGGTTCTCGTCCAGCAGGTTGTAGCGGAAGTTGCCCCGGAACTCGGCGAGCGTCTCCGCGACCTTGGACTTCTCCTCGGTGGTGATGTTCCGCCAGGTGCTGCCGTCGGGGAGCGCCGCCGTCGCGGCGATGGGGCCGTCGGCGTAGATCGTGTCGCCGCTGAACAGGAAGAAGTCCGGGTCCAGCGCGCCCATCGCGTCGAAGATGCGGTAGCCGCCGTGGTCGGGGTTGATGCCCCAGCCCTGCCCGGCCAGGTCGCCCGACCACACGAACCGCGCCCCGGAACGCCGCTTCAGCGACGTCGTACGGAACGTTCCGGTGACCGGCTCGCCGGTGCGGCGCGGGTCGTCCGGGTCGGCCAGCAGCACGCGGTAGTGGATCTGCTCGCCGGCCGGGAGGCCGCGCAGCCGCGTCGTACCGGTGAAGTCCGTGCCGGCGCCGAGCAGTGGGCCGTGCCATCTGCGGGGGTTGCGGAACGACTCGGTGGCGGACGTCTCGACGATCATCCGCGCCGGCCGGTCCGACCGGACCCACACCAGCCCGGAATGCGCCGTCACGTCGCCGGTCTGCACACCCCAGCCGGCTTTCGGGCGCCCCGACAGAGCGAGCGCCGGCGCCGAGCCGAGCGCGACGGAACCGGGCAGCGCCAGCGCGGCCGACGCGGCGAGCGAGCCCCGCAGCACGCTGCGGCGGCCCGGCAGGGAACTCGACGGACGGTGTGACATGAATGCGCCTCCAGCGACGGATTCGGCCAATGTGCACAGCCACAACTACGCGTACGCCGCAGCGCACACGGAAACGACAAGTGAACAACTGCGCGGGGTGTGAGGGAAGCCGACGCCCGGGGAGAGCCCGGAAGGTTCGGTCCGTCGGCGGGTGCGGGTGGATGGGGGCTTCTCGCGCAGTTCCCCGCGCCCCTAAAGACACGGCCCCTACGGGCCGAAAAGCACGGGGCGCAGCCCCTGCTTTTCAGGGGCGCGGGGAACTGCG
>NZ_JBSFVC010000039.1:0-72027 GCF_053592095.1 Streptomyces sp. NPDC002787
CCGCGCCCCTAAAGACACGGCCCCTACGGGCCGAAAAGCACGGGGCGCAGCCCCTGCTTTTCAGGGGCGCGGGGAACTGCGCGAGAAGCCCCACCGGACCCGCAGATGGGGGTCGAAGGGGCGCAGCCCCTGGGTGGTGGCACCTCCCGCTCGAGCGAAGCCGAGAGTGGGGGAGGGACGGGTAGGGGCGGCGGGGGCGAGAAAAACCCACGGTCAGCCGACCGCCGACGCCAGCACCCCCACTCCCTCCCGAATCCGAGCCGGAGACAGATGCGCGTACCCAAGAACCAACCGCACCCCCTCATCCGGCGTCCCCCCGTACCGCGCCAGCCCCCGCACCGCGACCCCCGCCGCCGCGGCCCGTTCGAGAAACCGGTCGATCGGCCCGTACCGATCCGGCAACGCGACGATGACATGCAGCCCCGCCGCGATCCCGGACACCTCCGCCCCGGGAAAACACTCGGTGAGCGCGGACACCAGCACGTCACGCCGCTCCCGATACGCCCGCTGGCACCGCCGCAACTGCCGGTCGTAGTCCCCCCGTTCCACGAACCGAGCGAAGAGCGCCTGGTCGAGGGTGGGATGGCCGAGATCCATGGTCCGTTTGCGTTCGACGACCTCCTCCGCCAGGGACGCCGGCACGAGGAGCCAGCCGAGCCGCAGCCCGGGCGCGAGGGACTTGCTGACGGACCCGGTGTACGCGACCCGTTCGGGATCGAGCCCCTGGAGCGCGCCCACGGGCGCCCGGTCGTAGCGGAAGTCCCCGTCGTAGTCGTCCTCGACGATCAGCCCGTCCACCGACCGCGCCCAGTCGAGCAGTTCGGCCCGCCGCCGAGCGGAGTACGCGATCCCCGAGGGGAACTGATGCGCCGGCGTCGTCACCACCGCCCGCACTCCCGACGCACGCAGCGGCCCGACGGCCAGCCCCTCCTCGTCCAGCGGCAGCGCCACGGTGCCGAGCCCGGCCGCGGTGTACAAGGTGCCGTGCTCGGGGCTGCCCGGGTCCTCGACGCCGACGACGCGTATCCCGCGCGCGTGGAGCACGAACCCGAGCAGGGTCGTCGCCTGCGCGACCCCGGAGACGACGACGATCCGCTCAGGGTCGGCGACCACGCCCCGGCGCCGGGTGAGGAGTTCGGCGAGGGCGGTGCGCAGCCGGGGCAGCCCGCGCGGATCGGGGTAACCCAGCGCCTGGTGCGGCAGCTCCGCGAGCACCCCGCGCTGGGCCGCCGCCCAGGCGGCGCGCGGGAACAGCGACAGGTCGGGCGTCCCGGGCACGAAGTCCGCGCGGGCGCCCGGGGAACGCGGAGCGAGGTCACGCGCGCGGGGGAGGGCGGCCCGCACGGCGGCGCCCACCCAGGTACCCGCACCCCGGTCGCTGCGCAGATACCCTTCCGCGGTCAGTTGTTCGTACGCCTCCGTCACCAGACCGCGCGACACCCCGAGGTCGGCCGCGAGTTCCCGGCTCGCCGGCAGCCGAGTCCCCCGCGCGAGCCGCCCCGTCCGGATCGCCTCCCGCAGCGCGGCCTGCAACGTACGTCCACGCGCGCGTGCGGGCGCGTCGGCGACGGGCAGCAGCAACTCCCAGGCGGTGGCCCAGGGAGCGGACCCGGAGGGGCCACCACTCCCCGAAGCGCCGTCCCCCGAATTGGTCCTCGATGACGTCATGGAAGTGGACCTTAAGCCGGACCGCCCGCCTCCCTAGCGTCACGACCATGAAAGCCACGCCCGCGCGGACCATCGCCCCGCACACCACCGCCCCGCACACCACGGCGACGCACGCCGGCAGCCTCCACGGAGCCCTCCTCGCCGCCCTCGCCTGCGTCCTCGTGGGCGGCTCGTTCACCGCCAACAGCGTCCTGGGCGACTACCCGTACGCGGGCGGCCAGTTCCTCCGCTACGGCCTCGCCTGCCTCCTGCTGCTCCCGCTCCTCGGCCGGGGCGGCACGGCACCCCTGCGCCGCCTCGGCGCACGCCAGTGGGTGCGGTTGGCGCTGCTCGCGGCCATCGGCATGGTCGGCTTCAACGTCGCCGTGATCGCCGCCGAGCGCACCGCGGAACCGGCCGTACCGGGAGTCTTCGTGGGCTGCGCCCCGGTGGCCGTGGCGGTACTCGTGCCGCTGCTGGAGGGCCGGCGCCCTCAACGGCTCGTCCTGCATGGGGCGTTGCTCGTCGCGGCCGGCGCGTTCACCGTCCAGGGGTGGGGCCGTACGGACGGCGCCGGAATAGCCTTCTCGCTGTGCGCGCTGGCCGGCGAGGTCGGCTTCGCGGTGCTGGCCGTGCCGGTGCTGCGACCGCTCGGGCCGAGGCTCCTGTCGGCGACCGTGTGCGGCGTCGCCGCGGTCGAGTCCGCGGCCGTCGGCCTGGTCGTGGACGGCGGCGCGTGGCTGCGCCGCCCGGACGGCACGGAGACCGCCGCGCTGCTGTGGCAGGCGGCGGTCGTCACGGTCATCGGGTTCGTGTGCTGGTACATGGGCATGCAGCGCATCGGCGCCGAGCGCGCCACGCTCTTCTCCGGCCTCATCCCGGTCGCCGCCGCCTGCACGGCGCCGCTCGTCGGCACGGGTTCCTACGGTGCCGCGCAGGCCGTCGGCAGCGCACTGGTGGGCGCCGGAGTCGCCCTGGGATCAGGGGCGTTGACCCGCCGCCGGTCAGCGGCTGCCGTCGAGGATGACACGGGCGACCAGCGCGGGGTCGTCGTTCATGGGGCAGTGACCGCAACCGGGCAGCCGCACCAGCCGCGCACCGGGGATGACCCGCTTGGCGCGGACGCCCTGGCGGCGCACGAGCAGCCAGTCTCGCGTGCCCCAGGCCACCGTGACCGGGAGCCCGGGCAGGTCGTCGGTGAACAGGACGCTGCCCCCGGCGCGGAGGGTCTCGTCGAATCCGGCGGCCCCCGCGAGCGCGAGGGTCTCGGCGACCACCGCCTCGGGTGAACGGCGGGCCGGGCGGGCGTAGATGGTGCTCGTCAGAGCCGTGCGGCCGACCGCCGTACGGGACAGTTGTTCGACCAGCGGCAGCGGCAGCCGCCGGGAGATGTGCCGCATGGTGAGCAGGACGCCGAAGGCGTACCGCCGCTCGGCCTCGCTCCAGAACCCGGCCGGGGACAGGGCCGTGACGGACCGTACGAGCTTCTCGCGGCCCAGTTCCAGGGCGAGCAGACCGCCCAGGGAGTTGCCCGCGACATGGGGGCGGTCGAGCTCCAGTGCCTCGCAGAAGGCGCCGAACACGGCGGACGTCGTGGGCAGGTCGTAGGCCAGGCCGTCCGGCAGCGCGGGGGACTCGCCGAAGCCGGGCAGGTCCACGGTGATGACCTCGCGCTCGGCCGCCAGGATGTGGACCACCGGGTCCCAGGCCTGCCGGTGGTGGCCGATGCCGTGCAGCAGGAGCAGTGGTTCGCCGGCGCCCTCGCGCGCGTAGGAGACCGTCACGGGTCGCGGGCCGAGCGGGGAGGGGACCTGGAAGGAGACCGTGGCGGCGGACATGGTGCAGCTCCTCGTCTGGGCGGTGGCGCGCTGACGTGCGGGGGTTCGTAGACAGCTTGTCAGCAACCGCTACCGGCGGGTAGTCCCAGTGGGTAACAAGCCGCGGGCGCAGCGGGAATCGCCTGGACACGGCCCCGCCCCTCGGGGTGGGATGGAGCGGTGACGACCGACATCGCGACCGACGTCTTCGAAGAGCACCGCCCCGTCCTCATGGGAGTCGCCTACCGCATGCTCGGCCGGGTCGCCGACGCCGAGGACGTGGTCCAGGAGGCCTGGCTGCGCTGGTCCGGCACCGACCGGTCCACGGTGCGCGAACCGCGCGGCTACCTGGTCCGCGTCACCACCCGGCTCGCCATCGACCGGCTGCGCCAGGTGCAGTCGCGCAACGAGGCGTACCCCGGCCCGTGGCTGCCCGAGCCGTACGTCACCGACTACGGGGCCACCGTCCCGGACACCGCCGAGCGTGCCGTCCTCGTCGACACCGTCTCGCTCGCCGTCCTCGTCGTCATGGAGTCCCTCTCGCCCCTGGAGCGCGCGGTGTTCGTGCTCCGGGAGGCCTTCGGCTACCCGTACGCCGAGATCGCGGCCATGATCGACCGCGCCGAGCCCGCCGTGCGCCAGCTCGCCGGGCGGGCCCGCCGCCACGTCGACGAGCGCCGCCCGCGCTACGAGGTCGACCCCGCCGAACGCCGTGAGCTGACCGAGAAGTTCCTCGCCGCGGCGGCCGACGGCGACCTCGACGGCCTCATGTCGCTGCTGGCGCCCGACGTCCGGCTGGTCGGCGACGGCGGCGGCCTCAACAAGGCGCCGGTGCGCGTCCTCGAAACCGCCGACAAGGTGGGCCGGTTCCTGCACGGCGCAGCCGGCAAGGGCCTCGCCGACGTGTCGTTCCGCTTCATGGAGATCAACGGCGGCTTCGCGGTGGTCCTGCTGTCCGGCGACAAGGTCGACAGCGTGTTCCAGCTCGACGTCGCCGACGGCCGCATCCAATGCGTCTACATCGTGCGCAACCCGGAGAAGCTGGTCTCGCTGCCGGTGGAGCGGTAGGCCGCCACGTCCGACCTGTCGGATGCCTGAGGGTTCGATGATTGGTCTTGACCAAGGGTGGGGGCGGGCCTATGGTCGCAAGAAAGTGCAACAACCTTTAATAAACAAGGGCGCTAAAAACGCCGCCGGGCCACGGCGAAGCAGCGGAGGACAGGGTGGGGACCCAGCAGCTGGAATCGGTGCCGGAACCGAAGTACTGGCATCTGAAGACCGTGCTCACTGAGGCATTGGACTCCGAGTTCTCGGTGGGGGAGATCCTGCCCAACGAACGTGACCTCGCGGCCCGCTTCGGCGTCGCCCGGGCCACCCTGCGCCAGGCACTGGAGCAGCTCGAACTGGAGGGCCGGCTGCAGCGCCGTCGCGGCGTCGGCACCACCGTCGCCCCGCCGCGCGTCGGGGTCGCGGTCGGCTCCGAACAGCACACGTGGCCGGGCACCGTCGGCGACGCCTGGCAGGCCGTGGACTGCGCGACCGTGGCGCCGCCCGCCGCGGTCGCCGACATCCTGGAGACCGCGCCCGGCGAGCAGGTGCACGTCGTGCGCCGCTCCCGTATGTCGCACGGTCAGCCCGTCGCCGCCGAACTGCTCTACGTACCGGCGGACTCGGTGCCCGCCCTCTCCGCCATCGACGCGCCCTCCGGTGCGGCACGCGCGCGTGCCGTACTGCGCGAGCTGCAGCGCATGGAGCTGGAGGGCCAGGACCGCTCGGTCGAGCTGGGCTCGGCCCGCGCGGACGACGCCAAGGAGCTCGACCGGCTGCCCGGCGCGCCCGTCCTCGTCGTCACCACCCGCTTCTTCGCCGAGGGCCGCACAGCGGCCGTCTCCCTGGCCACCTACCGCGCTGACACATGCCGCCTGACCTTCGGCGACTCGGGCGGCGTGGAGATCCACCACGGCCCGGAGAGCCGCGCGTCCTGACGACGAGGGCCGTACGTGGTGACCACGCCGGCCGACCCCGAGCCGTACCCGCCGCGTCCCGGACTTCCGGGGCGCGGCGTTCTCGTGCCCCGGCACCGGTTCAGCGCCGCGCCGTCACCGTGCCCTCCACCGCGAACAGCTCCTCCTCGACGTGGTCCAGCGCGAGCCGCAGCGCGCCCATGGCGACGGCCGCCTCGCCCAGCCGGGAGAGGGCGACCCGGGGCGGTCGCAGGCAGTAGCGCGCCAGTTCGTGCCGCAGGGGGTCGAGGACGTCGTCGATGCCCGTCGCCCAGCCGCCCACGACCACCAGTTCGGGATCGAGGGCGAGGACGAGCGCCGTCACATCATGGACGAGGCGCTGTATGAAGCGGTCCACAGCCGCGCGGGCCCGCTCGTCGCCCTCCCGCGCGTGCTTGAACACCTCGGCGACGGCCTGCTCGTCGAGCGGGTGCAGGGGCTCCCCCGTGGTCGACAGCAGCGCCTCCGGTGTGGCCTCCCGGCCCAGCAGATGCAGCGCGCCGATCTCCCCGGCCGCGCCGCCGTACCCCCGGTGCAGCCGCCCGCCGATCAGCGAACCGGCCCCCGGGCTCAGCCCCGCCAGCACGAACACCACGTCGTCGGACTCGGTGGCCGCGCCCTTCCAGTGCTCGGCGACCGCGGCGGCGTTGGCGTCGTTCTCGACCAGGACGGAGCACTTGAAGGAGCGGCTCAGCCGCTCGCCCAGGTTCAGCCCCGTCCACTCCGGCAGAGCCGCGCACAGCCGTACGGCGCCGTCGGCCTCGATGACGCCCGGGCTGCCCACGCCGACCGCGCGCAGCGAACCCCGGGAGACGCCCGACCTGCGGAGCAGCTCCGCGACGGTCGAGCGCAGCCGCTCCAGCCGGTCGTCCGCCGACGCCGACTCGGAGACGTCCTTGGACAGCGACCCCAGCACCCGCCCGTCCAGGTCCGCGAGCAGCGCGGTCACCTGGTGCGAGCCCACGTCCAGGCCCAGAAGGTGGCCTGCCTCGGCCCGGAACCGGTAGTGCCGCGCCGGCCGTCCCTGCCGCCGGGCGGCGCCCTCCTCGGCGGCCCGCTCGACGACCAGCCCGGCCTCGACCAGGCCCTCGACGACGCCCTCGACCGTCGGCCGCGACAGCCCGGTGACCCGGGTGATCTCGGTGAGCGTCGCATGGTCCGTCGCCCGCAGCGCGTGCAGCACCACGGCCGAGTTGATTCTTCGCAGCAGAGAAGGATCCCCGCCGGTCAGTCGCCCCAACGCCCGTCCTCCCAGCTCGCGCCCGATGTCTGCCGGATCGTACTCGCCGCGGCGGACCCCGGCGAGTGCCCGGCGCCCCCGACCTGCGGAATCCCGCACGGTCGCCGGGGCCCCGCCTGGCTGGGCCGGCGCCACGAACCCCGACCCGTACGCCACGCCAGCGCCCGGCGGAGCACGCCGTGCCCGCCCTGGTCACAGTCCGCGTACCCGCGTACGATCCCGCGGCCTGAGCGGACCGCCGCCTGACGCCACGCCAATTGTCAGTGGCCGGCGCTTTACTGGACCGCATGAGCATCACGCGGCACCTCGCGGTCATCGACCGGCTGTGCTCCGAGGACTTCCCGGCGGAGCGCGGCCGGTCCGACGTCGGCACTGCCGGGCCCGGCTATCACCTCGCCGAGTTAGAGACGAGTGCCGACTTCTGGGAGGACGACGGCACGCGCCGGGAGGAGACGGAGGAGCAGTACGAGGCGGCCCGGGACGCCCTCTCGGAGCGGCTGGCCGAGCGCTGGGGGCCTCCGGACGTCTTCAGTCTGTGGAGCGTGTCCAGCCGTCACCTGGAGGGGGAGGGCATACCCGAGCCCTGGGGACCGCTCAGCTCCCACGTCCCCGACGTGCACCTCTGGCAGGCCGACGGCCGCTGGATCGCCCTCGGCGTCTCGCAGTGGGACCAGGAGCTGCCGTTCCAACTCGTCGCGGTGATAACGGAGATCGACCCGCCCTGACCGGACCGCCCCGTGGCGAACGGCCGGCGGTCAGGCCTCCGCCGCCACCCGCAGCCGCCCGAACTCCTCCGCCATCGTCGCCGCCGTCCAGTGCGCGTTCAGCCCGCTGGGATTGGGCAGCACCCACACGCGAGAGTCCCCGATGGTCCGCTCCTGCGGACCGACGACAGCCTTCCGGTCACCGAAGGCGGCCCGGTACGCGGTCACGCCGACCACCGCGAGCCAGCGCGGCCGCAGCCGTTCCACCTTGGCCGTCAGCAGGCGCCCGCCCTCGACGTACTCCTGCGCCGTCAGCTCGTCGGCGCGTGCCGTGGCCCGGGCGACGACGTTCGTGATGCCGAGCCCGTACGAGGGCAACTCGTCCTGCTCGGACGGCTTGAGGAGGCGGGGCGTGAAGCCGGACAGGTGCAGGACGGGCCAGAAGCGGTTGCCGGGGCGGGCGAAGTGGTGGCCGGTGGCCGCCGTCATCAGCCCCGGGTTGATGCCGCAGAAAAGGACCCGGAGGCCGTCCGCGGTGACGTCCGGCACCAGCCGGTCGCGGGCGGCCTCCAGTTCGGCCTGGGTGAAGCGGGTCAGAGGATCGCTCCCGGGGTGTAGCCCGCGGCCTCCGGGCGCTGCTTCACGATCTCCTCGATCCGGCCGACGACGACGGCGACCTGGTCGGAGGCGGCACCCGTGAAGGAGAGCTTGTCGGCCATGAGCGCGTCGAGCTGGGCACGGTCCAGCGGGATGCGGTCGTCGGCGGCGAGCTTGTCGAGCAGCTCGTTGCGCTCGGCCCCCTGCTCGCGCATGGCCAGCGCGGAGGCGACGGCGTTCTCCTTGATGGCCTCGTGCGCGACCTCACGGCCCACGCCCGCGCGCACCGCGCCCATCAGCACCTTGGTCGTGGCGAGGAAGGGGAGGTAGCGGTCCAGCTCACGCGCGACCACCGCCGGGAACGCGCCGAACTCGTCGAGCACGGTCAGGAAGGTCTCCAGCAGACCGTCCAGCGCGAAGAACGCGTCCGGCAGCGCGACCCGGCGCACCACCGAGCAGGACACGTCGCCCTCGTTCCACTGGTCGCCGGCCAGCTCGCCGGTCATCGAGGCGTAGCCGCGCAGGATGACCATCAGTCCGTTGACGCGCTCGCAGGAGCGGGTGTTCATCTTGTGCGGCATGGCGGACGAGCCGACCTGGCCCGGCTTGAAGCCCTCGGTCACCAGCTCGTGCCCGGCCATGAGCCGGATCGTCTTCGCCAGCGAGGATGGCGCCGCCGCCAGCTGCACCAGCGCGGTCACCACGTCGTAGTCCAACGAGCGCGGGTAGACCTGGCCGACCGAGGTGAACGCCTGGGCGAACCCGAGGTGCCCGGCGATGCGGTCCTCCAGCTCCGCCAGCTTGGCGGCGTCCCCGCCCAGCAGGTCGAGCATGTCCTGGGCCGTGCCCACCGGGCCCTTGATACCGCGCAGCGGGTAACGGCCCAGCAGCTCCTCGATGCGGCCGTACGCCACGAGCAGCTCGTCGGCGGCGGTCGCGAACCGCTTGCCGAGGGTGGTGGCCTGCGCGGCCACGTTGTGCGAGCGGCCGGCCATGACCAGCTCGCCGTACTCACCGGCCAGCTTGCCGAGGCGTGCCAGCACGGCCACCGCACGGTCGCGGATCAGCTCCAGGGAGAGCCGGATCTGCAGCTGCTCGACGTTCTCGGTGAGGTCGCGGGAGGTCATGCCCTTGTGCACGTGCTCGTGCCCGGCGAGGTCGTTGAACTCCTCGATCCGCGCCTTCACGTCGTGCCGCGTGACCTTCTCGCGCTCGGCGATGGAGGCCAGGTCGACGGTGTCGAGGACCCGCTCGTAGTCGGTGAGCGCCTCGTCGGGCACCTCGATGCCGAGGTCCTTCTGGGCCCGCAGCACGGCCAACCAGAGCCGCCGCTCCAGCCTCACCTTCTGCTCGGGCGACCAGAGCGTGGCGAGCTCGGCGGAGGCGTAGCGTCCGGCGAGGACGTTCGGGATGCGGGGCTTGGCTGGCGCAGAAGTCACGTAGACGGAGTTTACCGGGCGTCCATATGGGCTCCGGACCGTCCAGGCGATGTAGGAACGTACAGCTCAGGGGCTCCTAATGGGAGGGGGCGAGTTCTGGTCAACAGGCGTGACGTCGTCTCGTAAAGCAGCACGCCTGCAGCACAGGCCGCCTTCTTCGGCTGCATGTACTACGACCGCTTCGGTGTGGCACCGGATGGGCGAGTGTTTCGCAACGCGGCCGGGATGACATCTCCGACGGCACCTCCCGTGCCCGGAGGCCAGCGGCCCTCTTGCAGGACCGCAGGAAACATGACGGGGGCGACGCAGCTGCCGTCCGGCGATCTCGCGTAAATCATCGGCGCCCGTCACCTTGCCCGCTCGGCTACAGGTCTACGACGACCAGGGCGATGTCGTCGCGGGAGCCGCCGGCCACGCCGAGGCGGGCCAGCAGGGCGTCGGCGAGGCGGTCGGGGCCCATACCGGCATAGCGGGCCAGGGCGTCGGTCAGCCGGTGCAGGCCGGCGTCGATGTCCTCGCCGCGGCGCTCGATGAGCCCATCGGTGTACAGCACGAGGGTGTCACCGGGGGCGTACGACAGAGCGGCCTGCGGGCGGGTGACGTGCTCGGGGCGGGCACCCAGGGGCGGGTCGGTCGCCTCATCCAGCAGGTCGCAGCCGCCGTCGTGATGCACCAGGACGGGCGGGGGATGGCCGGCGCTGCTGTACGTGATCCGGTGATGGCGGGTGTCGACGACGACCTCGACAGCGGTGGTGGCCACCGCCCCCTCCACCGAGCGGGCGTACAGGCCGAGGACTTCCAGCGACCTTGCGGGCTCGTGCAGGGCACGGACGGCGGCGCTCAGTGCGCTGCGGAGCATGCCCATGACGGCGGCGGCCCCCAGACCGTGGCCGACGACGTCGCCGACGGCAACGCCGAAACAGTCACCGGGCAGGTCGACCACGTCGTACCAGTCGCCGCACACGTTCAGCGACCCGACCGCGGGCAGGTAGCGCACCGCGACGTTCGGGTGCCCGGCCAGATCGGGCGCGTGCAGCATGGCCTCCTGAAGGGCGAGGGCGACCTGGCGTTCCCGTGCGTGCGCCTGGCGCAACTCCTCGTTCAGGCGCTGCAGCTCCCGCGCTCGCGCGTACAGCTCGGCCTCCATCGCTTCGCGCTCGCCCAGCGTTCCGCTTTGCGGGCGGGCCGGGCGGGACAGGACGAAGGCGGTCACGTCCTCCACCCGGTGGATGATCCATGCCACTTGCCCGTCCGGCCCGAGGACGGGTGTGTTGATCGGGGACCACCACCGCTCCTCGAACGTCCCGGGCCGGGCGGTGACGGGGATGTCGTACTTCTGCACCGCCATGGTGTCCGGCTGCCTCGACCGCAGGACCCGGTGAAGCGAGGCGTCGAGGTTGCGCACGCCGTCCGCGTCGGGGTCCGCGGGATTGTCCGGGAAGGCGTCGAACAGGTACTGCCCCACCAGCTCTGGCCTGCTCCGCCCGGTCGCACTCAGGTACGCCTCGTTGACGTCGACGATCACCAGGTCGGGCCCAAGCACGAGATAGGGACTGGGTGTGGCCGCGAACAACGCAGAGTAGTCGATCTGCGGTACCACTGGTCTGGTGCCAGTCCTTTCCGGTCGGTGGGATTCTCACAGGCCGCTTGTCCACTCCGGCGAGCCGCACGCGGACTGCAGCATGGCGGCGGGTGACCGGGCTCCGGCTGGAGGGGGAGACGGGCGAAGCCGAAACACGCCTCGCCCACCGTTCCAACGGCTGGGAAGGCGTGGCCTACCGAACCCTCGCCCGGGACGACGCCTTTTGGGGCGGCGCATTCTCCCTGTGACGCGGATCGATGCAGGCGCGGGGCGGGAAGGGTCTGGTGATCTGCATCGGCGCGAAGAAGAGGAACCTACGAAGAGCCCGACGCGTCGGCCGGCTCCGCCAGGATGTCCCCGTGGCACAACTCCGGCGCGCACCAGCAGGCCAGCGTCCTGCCGCGCAGCTCCGGCACCAGGGCCAGCAGCTCGGGGTCGGCCATCAGGTACTCCCGGTACTTGGCCATGACCTCGGCGCGCGTCCCGTCGCGCTTCTTCTTCTCCGTGTCGTACTGGAACGGGTTGTACAGCGGATGCTGAGGAAGGTCCCAGTGGCCCATCGTCCAGCGGCGGCCGATGTACACCAGGTCGCTCGGGGCGAACTCCAGCCGGGGACCGAAGTCGCGGATGCGGCCCTTCAGATTGATCACTGTCGTGGACACGCGTGCCTCCCGGTACAGCGGCTCCCTAGGCTACTGGCCCCTCGTACGGCAGCAACTCGGGCCGCTTGGCCGGCAGACCGTCGCCGGAAGGCTTCCCACGAGGCCGGACGTGAGAACACATCGTCCACCGAGGCACAGCGTCTCCAACTCCCCATCCAGCGACCGGATCTCGGCGTAAGTAACCGGCTGGGGTACTAGGTTCGCTTGAGCGTGGGCATGAGGCGGAGGGCGTTGTCACGGTTGATGCCGCGGCGTTGGCGTTGGGTGAGGACGGAGTCGGTCTCGACGGCCGGCACCGTGAAGCCGGTGATGATGTCGGCGGAGGCGGCCGGCCAGTCGGTGCCGAAGAGGATCTGGTCGGCACCGGCGGTGGCCACCAGAGTGCCCGAGGGGGCTAGCGGGCCCGCCGTGTCGTAGTAGAAGCGGTGGAGATAGTCCTGTACACGGGCAGCATCGAGGGGTGGCGTGCAGAAGCTGCCGAAGGCCTTCATGCGCGTGGCGATCTGAGGAAGGAACCCGCCGGCGTGTGGCAGGACGACTGACAGGTGCGGGTAGCGGTCGAGTGTCCTGGTACGGATCAGGTTCACGGCGGCACGCGTGGAATCCAGCAGGAAGTCGCACATGAAGTTCGGAATTCCGGGGACGGTGGGCACACCGGGTGGTCCGCCCGGGAGGTCGAGTGGGTGGGTGAAGAGGACCGTGGCGCGTTCGTCGAGTTCTGCGAGGAATCGGTCGTAGGAGGGATCACCGAGGTAGATACCGTTGTAGTTGGCTTTCACGCTGACTCCAACGGCCCCGAGCTTGTCGAAAGCGTGTTGGAGAGCCCACGTGGTCACGTCGGGATGGTCCAGGACAGCAGGGCCGAGGATCGCGAAACGGCCCGGGTGTGCGGCCACCAGGTCGGCCAGTGCCTCGAAGACGACAGTGAGGCCTTCCCTGGCCTGCGCGGCGGAGCGGTACCGGTCCTGCATGGTCGGGTTGAGGACTGCGGTCGCGATGCCTACCCGGTCCATCAGCGCCAGAGTGGAGTCCAGATCCCAGCGCGCCCACCAGGGCAGTTCCTGCCGCCGCACCAGGCCCTCACGCTCGGCCCAGTCGACCCATGCCGGAGCGGTGAAATGGTGGTGGACGTCAATCCTTGCCCGGCTGGCGTCGTCACCGCTCTGCGAGCCCTGAGGCACCGCTTCCTCCCTGGCCAGAGCACTGGACCCGCCCGTCGCGGCGACGGTGGTCGCCACCGCACCACCGGTGATCAGCAGACTGCGCCGACTCATGGCCTCGGTCGATTCCGGCATTCCGCGTATCCCATCCGTAGGTTGCTCCAGCTTGCTGCATCACGATGGCCCGGCGACGGGCCTGCGATCAGCACGGCGTGCCCTGTTCGAGGCCGGTTACCTCGAACGGACGAGGTCCAGAGGGTGGGGCCTGGCCAGTTCCCGCTGTCGTCCGGCTTTTGGGACGGGGCGCCCGGTGCGGACCCCCGGTGGGGAAGGCGTCGTGCACGGCATCGATATACAGATCCCCCTGTACAGGTTTTCGCCGTGGACGGGGCGGATGATGTGGCCGCAGCGCAGCGCAGCGCATCGCGGACGGCGCGCGCGGGTCGGGCTGCGGCAGCTGGCCCGCGCCCGGGAAGTGGCAAAGGAAGTCCGGCGCCCGACTATGGCTGACCGTCCCCGACTGGACATCTGGCAGGGCGGCAGGCCGTACACGCTGGCCGCGTACTCCGAGCGGATCACCGTCGGCTCACCACTGGGATTTCTGGTGGGACTGATCCACTCCGCAGAGGACGCTCAATCGGGGAACTGGCTTTCAGGAGTGCGGTGCTGGGTCGTCAGGCGACGGAGAGTCGGTGCCACCAGATTCCCAGTTGCTCGTCGATCCGGCCTCGTGAGATCAGCACCGCGGGCGTATGTGTCGGGCGCAGCCCCTGCGCGAGCTCGTTGAGCAGGACGTCGCGTTCGTTCATGACTGCCTGCCTGGGGGACGGACGCCTCTCCGCCGCGGTGATCTGGGCAGGTGGTCTGAGTTCACCCATGACGTCCCGCAACAACGACTGCGGGCCATGTGCGGGGAAAGAGGCGGCGCCCCGGCGGCGCCCCGCGTCGAATCGGTGCATGGCAGCCGGGCGGGGCTCCGGGTCAGGGCCCCACCTGTCGCCAGTCCGTCACAGGGCCGGGGTTCGTGTGGTCCACAGGGGTGACCCAGAAGGCTTTGCCCAGCTCAGCGCTGAACTGGGCGCCTGTCCGGCCGTCGCCCGAGGAGCGGCCCGTGAGACGGCGGCCTATCCACGGCAGCAGATACTGGCGGGCGAACCGCGCGTGGGCCACCTGGCGGGCTTTCCAGCCGGGCGGTGGTGTGACGGGCATCGGCGTCCGCCACTCCGGGTCCTCCGCCTGGTAGCCGAGCGTCTGCCAGACCGCCTCGGCGACCCGGCGGTGTCCCTCGGCGGTCAGGTGCAGCCGGTCCACGTCCCACATCCGGGGGTCGGCCAGCGAAGGCGCCCCGTACAGGTCGACGACGAGGGCGCCGTGCCGGGCGGCCAGCTCGTCCACGCAGACGAACAGCTCCTCCATGCGCGGCCGGAACCGCTCCAGGACGGGGCCCTGGCGGCCGGGGCTGCGCATCAGGACGAGCTGCTTGCAGGCGGGGGCGAGGCGTTCCACGGCCTCCTCCAGCAGGCCGCGCACCCGGCCCATGTCGCACTTGGGCCGGAGGGTGTCGTTGAGGCCGCCGACCAGGGTGATCACGTCCGCCTCCATCGCGGCCGCGACCTCCACCTGCTCGGCGACGATCTGCCCGATCAGCTTCCCGCGCACCGCGAGGTTGGCGTACCGGAAGCCGGGCGTCCGCGCGGCCATGCGGCCCGCGAGGAGATCCGCCCAGCCCCGGTACGTACCGTCGGGGAGGAGGTCGGACATGCCCTCGGTGAAGGAGTCGCCGACCGTGACGAGGCTGGAGTATGTGGGGTTCGTCTGCATGGCGGAAACGATGCTAACGCGTTCACATACCCAGCGGTCGGTCGGCCTCCTCGCCTCGGGCGGTGTCTCCGCCGGTATCTCGGACAGCGCCGCCGCCGGTTATCTGGGACAGCGCCGCCCCCGGTGATCTCGGACAGCGCCGCCCCTGGTCATCTGGGACGGCGCCTCCGTCGGCATCTCGAACGGGTCACACCGCAGGCTGTCCGAACAGCTCCCGCAGCACGTCCTCCATGGTCACGATGCCGGCCAGTCGCCCGTCCGCGCCCAGGACGGCCGCCAGGTGCGTCCGGCTGCGACGCATCGCGGTGAGCACGTCGTCCAGCGGCGTGGTCTCCCGGACCCGGGCGATGGACCGCATGTCGCGGACCGAGAACGGCACATCGCGCGGCGCCGCGTCGAGCGCGTCCTTCACATGGAGGTAGCCCACGATCCGGCGCCCCTCGTCGACCACGGGGAAGCGGGAGAATCCGGACTCGGCCGACAGCCGCTCCAGTTCCTCCGGGGTGACCCCCATGCCCGCGTAGACCACGTGCTCCAGCGGGAGCACGACATCGCGCACGGGCCTGCGGCCCAGCTCAAGGGCGTCGCGCAGCCGCTCCCGCGCGCGGTCGTCGATGAGGCCGGCCTCACTGGAGGCCCGGACCAGACGGGCGAGTTCGGTGTCCGAGAAGGTCGCCGTGACCTCGTCCTTGGTCTCGATCCGCATCAGCTTCAGCAGGGCGTTCGCGAAGGCGTTGATCGTGAAGATCACCGGGCGCAGCGCGCGTGACAGGGTCACCAGCGGCGGTCCGAGCAGCAGGGCGCTGCGGACCGGTTCCGCGAGGGCGATGTTCTTCGGCACCATCTCGCCGAGCAGCATGTGCAGATAGGTGGCGAGCGCCAGGGCGATCACGAAGGACACCGCGTGGCCCGCGCTCTCCGGCACCCCGAGCGCGTGGAACAGCGGCTCCAGCAGATGCTCGATCGCGGGCTCCGCGACCACACCGAGGACCAGCGTGCACAGCGTGATGCCGAGCTGCGCCGCCGCCATCAGCGCCGACACATGCTGCAGGCCCCACAGCACGCTGCGGGCCCGCCGGTCACCCTGTTCGGCGTACGGCTCGATCTGGCTGCGGCGCACCGAGATCAGGGCGAACTCGGCGCCCACGAAGAACGCGTTGACGACCAGCGTCGCGAAACCGATCAGCAGCTGGACGGCGGTCATCGCGTCTCCTCCTCGTGCTCCTCGTAGGGCGCGACCGGCGCGTGCAGCAGCACCCGCGCGGCCCGGCGCCCGGCGGCGTCCACCACGTCCAGCCGCCAGCCGGCGACCTCGACCGTGTCACCGATGGCCGGAATCCGGCCCAGCTCGGTGGCGACGAGTCCCGCGAGCGTCTCGTACGGTCCCTCCGGGGCGCGCAGGCCCACCCGGGCGAGCTGGTCGGTGCGGGCGGAGCCGTCGGCGGAGTACAGCTCACGGCCGTTCTCGTCGGTGCCCACGGGGGCCAGGTCGGGCGTCTCGTGCGGGTCGTGCTCGTCCCGCACCTCGCCGACGACCTCCTCGACGATGTCCTCCAGCGTCACCACGCCGGCGGTCCCGCCGTACTCGTCGATGACGACGGCCATCGTGCGCTTGCCCGAGAGCCGGTCCAGGACGCGGTCGACGGTCAGTGACTCCGGGACGAGCAGTGGCTCGCGCAGCAGCTCCGCCACGGAGGTGCGCAGCCGACGACCGGCGGGCACGGCGAGGACGTCCTTGATGTGCACGGTGCCGACCACCGAGTCGAGGCTGCCCCGGTAGACGGGGAAGCGGGACAGACCGGTGGCCCGGGTCGCGTTCGCCACGTCCTCGCAGGTCGCCTGGGCCTCCAGGGCGATGACCTGGACACGCGGGGTCATCACGTTCTCCGCGGTCAGGTCGGCGAGGTTCAGCGTCCGCACGAACAGCTCGGCGGTGTCCGCCTCCAGCGCGCCCTCCTTGGCCGAGTGCCGGGCGAGGGCCGCCAGCTCCTGGGGTCCGCGCGCGGAGGCCAGCTCCTCGGCGGGCTCGACGCCGAAGAGGCGCACGAGACGGTTGGCGGTGTTGTTGAGATGGGTGATGAAGGGCCGGAACGCGGCGCTGAACCAGCGCTGCGGGTTCGCCACCTTCTTCGCCACGGGCAGGGGCGCGGAGATCGCCCAGTTCTTGGGCACCAGCTCACCGACGACCATCAGCACGACCGTCGACAGGGCCGTACCGATCACCAGCGCCACCGAGCCCGACGCGGAACCGGGTATGCCGGCCGCCTCCAGCGGGCCCGCGATCAGCTTGGCGATGGACGGCTCGGCGAGCATGCCGACCACCAGGTTGGTGACGGTGATGCCGAGCTGCGCGCCGGAGAGCTGGAACGTCAGATTCCGTACGGCCTTGAGGGCGCCGACGGCGCCCCGTTCGCCGCGCTCCGCTGCCCGCTCCAGCTGGCCGCGCTCGACTGTGGTCAGGGAGAACTCGGCGGCGACGAAGGCACCACAGATCAGCGAGAGCAGCACCGCCACCAGAAGGAGGAGCACTTCGGTCATCGGGTCACCTCCGTCCCATGGTCGGACAGGGGCGGGAGGATCGCGCGATGTCGTGCACCGGCTCGGGTACGAGAGGTACCGGGCCGACTACTGGGAGGCTCGCCCATGGGCGGACGCTCACAACCTTTCCGTAGAGGTTGGCTGGTCCACCCATGGTAAAGGATCGGCAAAGTACCTTCCCGTCGCCTCCGTGCGCTCCGGGCCCTCAGTCCCCGAGCGGCTTCACCCACCGCCGCCACTTCTCCTCGGGCGCGTACCCGGCCGCGCGCCACGCATGTTGGGCCGTCTCGTTCCGGACGAGCACCATCGCGTCCACGCGGCGCCCCCCGAGCCGTACGAACCGCTCCTCGGCGGCGGTCAGCAGCGCCGAGCCGATGCCCCGCCGCCGTCGCTCCGGGTGCACCGCGAGCCGGTACAGATGGCACCGCCAGCCGTCGAAGCCGGCGATCACCGTGCCCACCAGCTCACCGTCCAGCTCGGCGAGGATCAGTGCCTCGGGGTCACGGGCCACCAGCCGTTCGACGCCATCACGGTCGTCGCTGATGCTCGTGCCCTCGGCGGACACCTTCCAGAAGGCGAGGACGGCGTCGAGGTCGTCGGGCGTCGCGGCCCGTATGCGCAGGTCGGTCATGGAGCGATCCCATCACCGGGGGAGGAGGGCCACCTGGAATTCCAGGATCCGGACAACGTCCGGCGGACAACGTCCGGCGGACAACGTCCGGCGGACATCGACCGGGGGATAACGAAGGGCGGACAGGGAAGGGCGGACAACGAAGGGAACCGGATCCCACCGGGCACCGCTCCGGTCCACCCGGACCCCATCGGGCCCACCCCGGGCGAACCCGCCCGGCCCGCCCCGGCCAGCCTCACCTGCCCCGCAGCGCCTCGACGACCTTGGCGAACGTCTCCATGTTCGGCTCCAGGACGGTCAGGTACGAGAATCCGTACCGCTCCCGCTGTGCCAGCACCTGGTCGACGATCTCCTCCAGGGTCCCCACGAGGACCAGCGGCAGTTCGAGGACCTGCTCTTCGGTCAGGTTCGGGAGGTGGCTGAGCCACGGCGCGGCGGCGGCCCTGCGGTCCTCGGTGATCTCGACGATCTGGATCAGCAGGTTGAGCTCGGCGGGTTCCTTCCGCCCGGCCGCGAACTCCTGGTAGCGGGCGACCCGTTCGTCGAGCTCCCCGGCGGTGAGCGGTTCCAGCTTGCCGCCCGCCACCGTCCGCGCGCCCGTGAACGCCGCGACGTCCGCGTGCTCGGCGGTGATCCGCAGCATCCGGTCACCGTTGGCGCCGATGAGCAACGGCACCCTGGGCCGCTGCGCGGGACGCGGCATGGGGGTCCCCCCGCTCGAGCGCAGCCGAGAGTGGGGGAGCTCCTCGGAGCCGAGGAGCCGGTCCAACTCACTCACAGTGCGCAGCAGATGGTCGACACGCTCGCCCGGCGAGCCCCATGGCAGCCCGGCCTTGTCGTGCTCGGCCCGGACGTACCCGGTGCCGAGCCCCAGCTCCAGCCGTCCGCCGGTCAGGGCGTCCGTGGTGGCCACCTCGCGTGCCAGCAGCGTGGGGTTCCAGAACCCGGCGTTGAGCACGAACGTGCCGAGCCGTGGCCGTTCGGTCGCCTCGGCGGCGGCGATCAGGGACGGAAACGGCGCGGGCATGCCCAGATGGTCCGGGACCAGGATCACGTCGTAACCGAGCTGTTCGGCGCGGCGGCACTTCGCGCGCCACTCCGCGGCCGACGTGGGGCTGAGCAGATTGACTCCGAAGCGGAACGGGCGCGGCATGAACTCTCCTCACCTACAAGGGACTTGAGCCGACATACCGGTGGAGTACATCACTCGTGCGCGATTGCCGCCAGCACGTTCATCCGGGAGGCGCGCAGCGCGGGCAGCAGGGCCGCCACGACGCCCACGACCGCCGAGCCGATGACCACGGCGATGACCGTGCCCCACGGGATCGCCAGCGCCTTCATGCCCTGCAGCGCCAGCACCTGCTGCACGCAGACGCCCCAGACCAGGCCCAGCGCGAGGCCGAGGACCGCGCCGAACACGGCGATCACCACCGACTCCAGCCGGATCATCCGCCGCAGCTGCCGCCGGGCCAGACCGATCGCGCGCAGCAGCCCGATCTCCCGGGTGCGTTCGACCACCGACAGGGCGAGGGTGTTGACCACGCCGAGCACCGCGATGACGATCGCGAGACCGAGCAACGCGTAGACCAGATACAGGAGTACGGCGATCTGGCCGCGGATCAGCTCCTTGTAGTCGGCCTGGTCACGGACCTGCACCTGCGGATACGCCTCCAGCGTGCGCTCCAGGTTCGCGCGCAGCTCGTCCGCGCCGACGCCGGAGCCGGCGTTCACGTACAGCGCCGAGTCCTGGCCCTCGGGCACGTACTTCTCGATGGTGTCCATCCCGAAGTACAGCCCGCCCTGCGTCCCGAAGCCGTCGGCGGTGTCCTGGTCGGTGAGCGCGACCACCTTCAGCTCGGCGCTCTTCCCGGCCGGGAACCGCACCGGGACCGTGCTGCCGATCGTCACGTCGTGGTCCCGCGCGAACTCCACGTCCATGGCGATGGAGCCGTCCGCCAGCGCCGCCGCGCTGTCGCCCCGGGCGTAGGTGACGTTCGCGACCTCGTCCAGCCGGGAGTCGTAGGCCGAGGCGGTCGTCTCGATCCGCTCGCCGTCCGGCAGCCGGACCGCGACCGGGGTGAACCGCTGCCGGACGACGAGGCCGGCGCCGTCCGTGGCGCTGACCTTGTCGGTGACCTCCTGCGGGAACGGCATGAAGTTCTGGTTCTGGATGACGAAGTCGGCGCCGAGGGTGTTGTCGATCTCGTCGTCGAAGGACTTGGTCATCGACGCGCTGGCCACGGACATCCCGCCGACCAGTGCGATCCCCACCATCAGCGCGGCGGCGGTGGCCCCGGTCCGGCGCGGGTTGCGCAGGGCGTTGCGCTGGCTCATCCGGCCGACGGAGCCGAACAGCGCGGGGAACGCGCCGCCGAGGACCCGGATCACCGGCCGTACGAGCAGCGGTCCGGCGATGACGGTGGCGATGAGCGTGAGGACCACGCCGAGCCCCAGCAGCGAGGCCGCGGAACCCGTGTCCGACGACATGGCGCAGCCCACGAGCGCCGCGGCCCCGGCCGCTCCGACGGCCGCGCCGACCACCGCGCGTACCTTGAGGGGCCGCCCCACTCCGGCGATCTCGGCGTCCGAGAGCGCCGCCATCGGCGACACGGTCGCCGCCCGCCGTGCCGGGAGGTACGCGGCCACGAAGGTGACGCCGAGCCCGACGACGTACGCGGCGACCGGGGTGCCGACGCCGATCACCATCTCGGTGGACTTGAGGTTCATGCCGAGCAGGCCCATGAGCTCGATCAGCCCGAAGGCCAGTCCGATGCCCGCGGCGAGGCCGAGCGTCGACCCGACCAGGCCGAGCAGCGCCGCCTCGGTGAGGACCGACCTGCGCACCTGCCGCCGGTCGGCGCCGAGCGCGCGCAACAGGCCCAGTTCGCGGGTGCGTTGGGCGATCAGCATCGAGAAGGTGTTGACGATGAGGAATATCCCGACGAGCGTCGCGATACCGGCGAAACCGAGCATCACGTACTTGATGACGTCGAGGAATCCACCGAGCGAGGCGGCCGCCGACTCGGCCTGCTCGTCGGCGGTCTGGTAGTCGTACGCACCCGGTCCCAGCTCGTCGGCGATCCGCTGCTTGAGCTGCTCGTCGCTCACGCCCGGCGCGGCGGTCACCGAGATGCCCGTCGCGCCGTCCGGGTCGCCCAGCAGCTTCGTCTGCGCGGTCGGGGTGTCGAGGAAGACCAGCGCCGCACCGGGGTTGGTGGTGGTGAAGGTGGCGATGCCGACGATCCGCACCTTGAAGGAGCCCGGCCGGGCGAGCACTGTCAGGGTGTCGCCGATCTCCACGTCCTTGTTCTTCGCGGTGTCCGCGTCGAGCAGCGCCTGGTCGGGCCCTTCGGGCGCGTGACCGCTGGTCAGCTCCACCGGACTGCGGTCGGTGAGGTACCAGTTGGTGGCGATGGTGGGGGCGCCCGTCGTGGGCCCCACGGACTCGTTGGCGCTGTCGACGACCGTGATGTTCTCCACCGCCGCGTCGACATGGGTGTCCGCGACGCCCTCGATCCCGGCCAACCGCCCGGCGAGCGACGCGGGCACGGTCTCCACCGCCCCGGTCGGCAGCTGCCCCTCCAGGCCGTCGTCCTTCGGGCCCACGGTCACATCGGCCGAGGTGGAGGCGAAGAGCCGGTCGAAGGTGCGGGTCACGGTGTCCGAGAAGATCAGGCTGCCCGCCACGAACGCCACGGACAGGACGACCGCCAGCGCCGACAGCAGCAGCCGCCCCTTGTGCGCGACAAAACTCCGCAGGGTCGCCTTGAGCACGGTCTCAGTCCTTGTCGAGGCCGGTGGGCCCGGTAGGGGATACGTCGGTGGTGTCGCCCTCTCCGTCGAACGTCGCCCGGATCGTGTCGAAGCGCTTCATGCGTTCCAGCACCGCCTCGGCCGACGGTCGCTCCATGCGGTCCACGATCCGCCCGTCCGCGAGGAAGAGCACCAGATCGGAGTGGGCGGCGGCGCCTGGGTCGTGGGTGACCATGACGACCGTCTGGCCCAGCTGGTCGACCGCCTCGCGCAGGAAGCCGAGGACTTCGAGGCCGGCCCGGGAGTCGAGGTTGCCGGTCGGCTCGTCGGCGAAGATCAGCTCCGGCCGCGAGGCGAGTGCGCGGGCGCAGGCGACGCGCTGCTGCTGACCGCCGGAGAGCTGCGAGGGCCGGTGTTCGAGCCGGTCCCGCAGCCCGAGCGTGTCGATGACCTGGTCCAGCCACTTCTCGTCGGGCCTCTTCCCCGCGATGTCCATGGGCAGGGTGATGTTCTCGGCCGCGTTCAGCGTGGGGATCAGGTTGAAGGACTGGAACATGAAGCCGATCCGGTCCCGGCGCAGCCGCGTCAGGTCGCGGTCCCTGAGGCCGGTGATCTCGGTGTCCCCGAGCCAGACCTGCCCGGCGGACACGGTGTCGAGCCCCGCCAGACAGTGCATCAGGGTGGACTTCCCCGAGCCCGAGGGGCCCATGACCGCGGTGAAGCGGCCACGCGCGATGTCCACGTCGACCGCGTCGAGGGCGAGCACCGTCGTCTCGCCCGAGCCGTACGCCTTGGTCAGGCCCCGGGCGCGGGCGGCGATGCCGTCGGCCTCCGCGCGGCCGAAGGTGTGCTCAGCGGCTGCAGTGGACAAAACGGCCTCCAGGATCGAACCAGTTCGAATTCCGGGCGTTCTCGGACGAGCCTAGTGTGATCCAGTGCACACCCGAAATCCCCCCGAAGTCCGAGTCGGCCTCCACCGCAGGTCGGGTTTCCCGCATTCATGTAAGGGGCACCTAAATTCTCGCCAGCTAGAGGTGGCGAGTCGAGGCGGTGTGCCGGGGAGGTCAGGGAGCAAGGCGCCCTTGCCCCGCTAGCACTCCGGCGCTAGCGTCGAGTCATGGCCAAGACCCAGCTGAACGTACGGGTGGACGAGGACACGGCGCGAGCCGCCCGGGAGCGAGCCCTGGAGCGCGGGATGAGTGTGAACCGGTACATCGAGGAGTTGGTCAGGCAGGACACCGGCGAAGCGGGTCACACCTTCGTCGAGTCCGCCGCCGACTTCATGAAGCAGTACGAGGCGGTCTTCGCCGAGGAGTTCGGCGCCGAGTTCGAAGGCCGGCGCGAGGGACGTCGCTGATCCCTTGAGCCAGCTCAGAATCGACCTCGCCTGGCTCCTGATGGTCGCCGAACGGAAGACGCCCGGAGATCCCCAGGTCGCCGACTGGGGCGCCCTGGTCGCGGCCGTCGCCCGCCACGAGGCCGAGATCTTCGACGTCCCCGTCTACGACACCCCGCACGCCCGAGCCGCCGCACTCCTCCAGCTCCTCATGCACGTCCCGGCCCTGGAGCGCTCCAACGCGCTCTTCGCCTCGGCCGTCGCCTACGGCTACCTCGTGGCCAGCGGCGTCAAGGTCGTCACCTCCGCCGAGCAGGTGCGCGAACTGGCCAAACTGGTCAAGAGCGGCGAGGCCACCGTGCACGACATCACTCAGCAGCTGCGCCAGTGGAGTCTGTGAACCAGCCGCCGTGAACCAGCCGCCGTCCTAACGCCCTAGCCCTCGGCATCGTCGGGTTCGGGCCGCAGGGCCCGGCCCACCACGCAGTAGGAGGTGGGCAACCGCGGCCCCGTCTCGGGCATCGGGATCTCGCGGACCTCCTCGACCTCGAACCCGGCGGCCCGGATCGTGCCGACCGGGTCGCGGGACACATGACAGCCCCCGAACAGCAGCGGCCACACCGTACGGTCCAGCGTCCGCTGGGCCGTACGCATCGCGCTTCCGCCACCCCGGCCGTGCTCGAAGAACCGCAGCTCACCGCCGGGACGCAGCACCCGTCGCACCTCGCTCAGCGCACGCCGGACGTCCCGCACGCTGCACAGCACCAACGACACGACAGCGGCGTCGAACGCCTCGCTCTTGACCGGCAGCGCCTCCGCCGCGCCCGGCACCACGTCCACGGGCACCTCGGCGCGCAGGGCGGACTCCCGGGCCAACTGCCGCAGGGAGCGCTCGGGTTCGATCGCCACCACCTCCGCGACCGTGCTCGGGTAGCGCGCGAAGTTCAGGCCGTTGCCGGCGCCGATCTCGATGACCCGACCCGACAGCCCGGCGAGCAGTTCGTCGCGTACGGGACTGATCCTCGGCTCCGCCGACACGCTCAGCCTGGCGTAGAACCGGGCGAAGAGAGGGTGGTGCACGGCGTCCTTCGCGGCGCGGGCTCGGGCCATGAGGACCTCCCGATGAGGACGGCGGATACCGCGATTGTCCCCCGGGAAGCACCGGCTCACCCGTCGCGCGGCCGTGGGGAACGGCTGTGCGACGGGTGCCGTGGGGGCGCTGTGCCGGGTGCCGGATCAGGCGATGAAGGCCCGGACCTGCTCGTAGATGCCCTCGTCGTTGTTCATCTCGTTGTGCGGGACGCAGCCGACCTCGACGTTCGTCGCGCCGCTGAGGATCGCGGAGGTGTCCGGGGTGAGCGCGTCGTCGCAGTTCGACCAGTAGCTGGCGTACGACACGCTGCCCGGCGTCTCGTCACCGGAGTTGAGCGCGGTCAGGAACGAGCTGCCGGTGTACATCTCGGAACAGGACGTGTAGAGCCACCGGCACCAACCGGCGACGGTCGTCCCGTGGTTCACCCCGGCCGTGGAGACGAAGTCGTCCACGTACGACGTCCCGCCGAGGTTCTTGAGGTAGTAACGGGAGCTCAGCGCGCCCATGGAGTGGACGACCACGTCCACCTTCGCGGCGCCCGTCGCGGCGCGCACACTGTCGATCTTGGTCTTGAGCTGTGCCGCCGTCGTGGCGTTGGACTGGCCCCAGTCGTAGGACCAGGAGTACAGCTCCGAGGACGTGTAGCCGTCCGCCTTGAAGTACGCGGTCCAGTCGTCCCAGCTGCTGGACGAACTGCTCAGGCCGTGTACGAAGACGACGGGGTTGCGGGTCGCGGCCTGAGCGGAGGTCGCGGAGAAGGAGAGCGACAGAAGGAGCGTGGTGGTCACGGTCGCGAGGGCCGTGGCGATACGGCGCATGCGGCGATGCATGGAGCCTCCTGATGCGGGTGGGGTTCGTCAGGAGTGTCAGGGCGGTCTACGCGCGCCGCATCGGCGAAATCGCCGGTCTTTACTGGTCGGTTAACTCGCAAGTAACGTGATGAGTGTGGTGACTCCGGTGAACCCCCCACACCTTCCGCATCGCTCGCCACCGCCCCCCATGAACGTGTGGCCGAGCCCCAGCACAGCGTCGGCCGCCGCGCCCACGCTGTCCGAAGGCGTGCGCGTACGCCTGCTGCACGCCGCCCACGGCGATCCACGGGCCGCCGCGGAACTCGCCGCCGTCCTGACCCCACGCCAGCTCACGGGCCTCGACCCGCTCCCCGCCGAGCCCCTGGCGCTGGCGCCCGCGCTGCTGAGGACCCACCGCCGGGACGTACGGGCCCTGCCCGACGACACCCGGTTCCTGCTCCTCCTCGCCGCCGCCGACCAGCATCCGGTCCCGACGCGCGCCTACGCACGGGCCGTCACGGCGGCCCGGCTCGACACCCGCCCCCTCGACACGGCGGAGGCGGCCGGCCTCGCCCACGCCACGGCCCGGGGCATCGTCTTCCGCGACGCCTGGACCCGGATGGCCGTGTACGAGTCCGCTTCCCTGGCCGACCGGCGCGAGGCCCACCGTCTCCTCGCCGCCGTGCTGAGCGGCGAGGGCGAGAGACCCGGCCGGTCCTGGCACCGGGCCGCCGCCGCCCTCGGCCCCAGCCGCCGCCTCGCCGCCGAACTCCGCTTGGCCGCACGGGTGGCACGTGCCATCGGCGACCCCGCCCTGGCCTCCGCGCTCGCTGAACGCGCCGCCACGCTCACCCCCGAACCGGCCGAACGCATGCCCCTGCTCGCCCACGCCGCAGCCGAGGCATGGCAGTCGGGCGACGGCGACCGGGCCCGCCGCCTCGTCGCCGCCACCGCCGACGACGCCCTCGGCGGCCTCCTCGCGCTCCGGGCCGGCAACGCCGCCGAGGCCTTCGACGCCCTGCTCACCGCCACGGTCCGGCACGGCGGGGACCACACCTCGGACGCGGCCGCCCATCTGCTGGCACGAGCCACCGAGGCCGCCATCTACACCGGCGACCTGCGCCGCTGCCGGGAGGCCGCCGCCGTCGCGGACGCGTTGGGCATCCGGCCGCCGAGCACCCTCGGCGCGCTCGCCGCCGCGTTCGAAGGACGGTACGACGACGCCCGGGACGTCCTCGAAGCCGCCGCCGGACGCTGCGGTCCCGGCGGCGACCCCACCCAGCTGATCCACTCCGGGATCGCCGCCCTGCTCCTCGGCGACCACACCCGCGCCTTCACCGCCACCGCCCGCGCCGCCGCCTCCGCGCGGGCCCGGGGCGAGACGGTGACCGTGCCGCAGGCCATGGAGTTCCGGGCGTACGCCGAGTTCTGGACCGGGCGCCCCAAGGCCGCCGAGGCCGCCGCCCTGGACGCCCTGCGCCAGGCGTACGCCACCGGACAGGACAACGGGGCCTGCCATCTCCAGGCCGCCCTCGCGATGTTCGCGGCCGTCACCGGCGACGAGAAGGTGTGCCGGGAGCGCGCCGAGTCCGCCCGCGCGTACGCCCTGGAGCGCGGCCTCGGACTGCCCGCCGCGCTCGCCCTGCTCGCCCTCGCCTTCCTGGACCTCGGCGCGGGCCGTTACGCCGCCTCGGCGGCCCGTCTCCGCGCGCTCGCCGGCTTCGGCCCCGGCCACGGGCACCGGGCCATCCGGCACATCGCCACCCCGCACTACGTCGAAGCCGCCGTCCGCACCGGCGACACCCGCGTCGCCAGCGTCGCGCACGCCGACTACGACCGCTGGGCCCGTACCGTCCGCAGCGCCGACGACCTCGCCCTCAGCGCCCGCTGCCGTGCGCTGCTCGCCACCGGGGAGGAGGCCGTCGAGCACTACCGCGCCGCCCTCGACCTGCACGCCTCCGGCACGCGCGATTTCGAACGCGCCCGTACGGAACTGTTGTTCGGCAGCGCCCTGCGTCGGCTCCGCAACCGCACGGAGGCCCGCGACCGCCTCCACAGCGCCCTGGAGGCCTTCGACCACTTCGGCTCCCCGCGCTGCGCCGCCCAGGCCCGCGCCGAACTCCGGGCCCTGGGCGAGCGCGCCTCGGCCGCGCCGGCCGCGGAGGACCTGGCGACCAGGCTGACCGCTCAGCAGTTGATGATCGCCCGCATGGCGGCGGAGGGTGCCACGAACAGGGAGATCGCCGCACGACTGCTGCTGAGCCCGCGCACGATCGACCACCATCTGCGGGGCGTGTTCTCGCGGTTGGGGATCCGGTCACGGATCGAGTTGGTGAGGCTGCTCGGGGAGGCGGAAACGTGAGGCCGGGGCGCGCCCCGTCAGGGGCGCCGGGAACGGCGCGATCAGCCACGACGATCGCGCGGTCGGCGGATCGCGGAGCTTCTACGGCGCGGCTTCGGCGGCACTGAAGGAAACGGCGTCCCACACCCCACCAAGCGCCGGGGCCAGCCAACCCCCCGCCCTCGCCCGGAAATCGCGGGGCGCCAACGCCCCCACCCCCGCAGGCACCGCCCCCAGCAACGGCGCCCCCGCGACCACCGGCAGGTCCGCCAGGTTGCAGCGGGACGCCAGGTCCGGGGCCTCGGGCCAGCTGCCGATGACGACACCTGCCAACTCCACCTGCCGCACGGCGAGTTCGCGGGCCGTCAGCTCCGTCGTGTTCAGCGTGCCCAGTCCCGCCGCGGCGACCAGCAACACGGGCGCGCAGAGGAGCCGTGCGGTGTCCGCCAGCGTGCCGCCGGCCTCGTCGAAGCGGACGAGGAGGCCGCCCGCGCCCTCGACCAGGACCAGGTCGTGGTCGGCCTGCAGCTTGGCCGCGGCCTCGGCGACGTCCTCCGGATGCACCGAAGGCAGGCCGGAGCGCCGGGCGGCCGTCGCGGGAGCCAACGGCTCGGGATAGCGGGCGAGTTCACGCGCGGTCACGGCGCCCGCGAGCCGGGCCACCTCGTCCGCGTCGCCCCGCTCGTCCGCCCGTACACCCGTCTGCGCGGGCTTGAGGACGGCCACGGACCGGCCGGACGCCACGGCCACCGCCGCGACCGCCGCTGTGGTGACCGTCTTGCCGACCTCCGTGCCCGTCCCCGTGATCACCAGGACCGTCATGTCATCCTCTTCCGTCATCCCGCCGTCGCCGCCGCGCACACCGCGCGCGCTGTCCGAGCCACGTCCTCGTCGCCCGTGACATACGGCGGCATCGTGTAGACGAGGTCGCGGAACGGCCGCAGCCACACCCCCTCGCGCACGGCGGCCGCCGTGGCCGCCCGCATGTCCACCGCGTGGTCGAGCTGGACGACACCGATCGCGCCGAGGACCCGGACGTCCTGCACGCCCGGTACCTCGCGCGCCGGCGCCAGCCCCTCCCGCAGCCCCGACTCGATCCGCTTGACCTCCGTGAGCCAGTCCTGGCCCAGCAGCAGTTCGATCGAGGCACAGGCGACGGCGGCGGCCAGGGGATTGCCCATGAACGTGGGACCGTGGGCGAGGACCGGCACCTCGCCCCGCGAGATCCCGTCGGCCACCCGCGCGGTGCACAGCGCCGCCGCCATGGTCAGGTAACCGCCCGTCAACGCCTTGCCCACGCACATCACGTCCGGCGTCACCGTCGCGTGGTCCGCCGCGAACAGCGCCCCCGTACGCCCGAACCCGGTCGCGATCTCGTCGAACACCAGCAGCACGTCATGCGCGTCGCACACCTCGCGCAGCACCCGCAGATACGCGGGGGAGTGGAACCGCATCCCGCCCGCGCCCTGCACCACGGGCTCCACGACGACGGCGGCCAGTTCGTCGGCGTGCCGCTCGACCGCCGAGCGCAGCAACTCCGCGTACGACTCCTCGAACTCGGCCGGCGGGGCCTCCACGAACACCTGGCGGGGCAGGACGCCCTGCCACAGCTCGTGCATCCCGCCCTCGGGGTCGCACACCGACATCGGCTGCCAGGTGTCGCCGTGATAGCCGCCGCGCCAGGTCAGCAGGCGCTGCTTGCCGGGACGGCCGAGCGAACGCCAGTACTGCAGACACATCTTGACCGCGACCTCGACGGAGACCGAGCCCGAGTCGGCGAGGAACACATGCTCCAGACCCTCGGGTGACATGTCGACAAGGTGCTTCGCCAACCGTACGGCGGGCTCATGGGTGAGTCCGCCGAACATGACATGACTCATCCGGCCGAGCTGCTCGCGCGCCGCCTCGTTGAGGACGGGGTGGTTGTAGCCGTGGATCGCCGACCACCACGACGACATGCCGTCGACCAGCTCGCCCGAGCCGTCGGCCAACTTCAGCCGGACCCCGCTCGCCGACTCCACGACGAGCGGTTCCTGCCGGCCCGGCATGGGCCCGTAGGGATGCCACACGTGCCGCCGGTCGAGCTCCAGCAAACGGGGCACGCTCAGGTGGGGCAGATCAGGCATTGGGCGCGAGATCGGTTCCGGCGCCCCGACGGCGTACGGCGACCAGGTCCGTACGGGCCTCGCCGGCCGGCGCTTCCGCGGCGGGACCGCACACGCCACCGCCCTCGTGCGACCCGCACCCGGCGCCGTCGTGGGATCCGCACCCCGCGGCCTCGTGCGATCCGCACCCGGCGCTCTCGCGGGACCCACAGCCGCCGGCGGACGCGGTCGCCCGATGCTCCGGCAGCGTCACCTGGTCGGCGCCCTCCACCTCGAAACCGGCGTCCGCGATCATCTCCAGGTCGGCCTTGCCGGCCTGGCCCTCGCTGGTGAGGTAGTCGCCGAGGAAGATCGAGTTGGCCAGGTGCAGGGCGAGCGGTTGCATCGTGCGGAGATGGACCTCGCGGCCGCCCGCGATCCGCACCTCGATGTCCGGGCAGACGAACCGCACCATCGTCAGGATCCGCAGACAGCGCTGGGGGGTGAGGTTCCACTCCTTGGCGAGCGGGGTGCCCTCGAACGGGATCAGGAAGTTGACCGGCACCGAGTCCGGGTCCAGTTCACGGAGGGAGAAGACGACGTCGACCAGGTCCTCGTCGCTCTCGCCCATCCCGGCGATGAGCCCCGAGCAGGCCGACAGACCCGCCGCGTGCGCCTTCCGGACGGTGTCGACGCGGTCGGCGTAGGTGTGCGTCGTCGTGATCTCGCCGTACGTCGCCTCGGACGTGTTGAGGTTGTGGTTGTAGGCGTCCGCGCCCGCCTCGCGCAGGCGTTCGGCCTGGCCGTCGGAGAGCAGACCGAGACAGGCGCACACCTCGACGCCCTCGTTCTGGTCCTTGATGGCCTTGATGGTGTCGGAGACCCGGTCCACGTCCCGGTCGGTCGGGCCGCGCCCGGAAGCCACCAGACAGACCCGCTTGGCGCCACCGGCGAGCCCGGCGGCGGCGGCCTCGGACGCCTGGTCGGGCTTCAGCCAGGTGTACTTGAGGATGCCGGCGGTGGAGCCCAGCCGCTGGGAGCAGTAGGAGCAGTCCTCGGGGCACAGCCCGGACTTGAGGTTGACGAGATAGTTCAGTTTCACCCGTCGCCCGAACCAGTGCCTGCGCACCTTTCCGGCCGCGGCCACCACGTCCAACAGCTCGTCGTCGGAGGTGCGGAGGACGGCGAGCGCCTCGGCACGGCTCAGCGGCTCGCGCCGGAGCCCCTTGTCCACCAGCGTGTTCAGCAGGTCCATGAGAGCCGATCCTGTCCTACGGGACCGCTCCCGGCCAAGGAGGCTTCGGACAACAGAGTGGGATCGAGGTGTGGGTATCGCCACATCGTGGGCGGCCGACGGTGCCACTAGTGTCTGTGCACTGCCTACAAAAGCCCCCGCCGCGCTGTCCAGGACAGCCCCGGCGCCGTGGGCTGCCCACACCACCCCGGAGGACCCATGGCGTTCGGCTGGATCGACGAGCAGGCGTCGGCGCGCCGCCGGGCCGGGCTCGTACGCACCCTGCGCCCCCGCCCCGCCGACTCGCCGCTCCTGGACCTCGCGAGCAACGACTACCTGGGTCTCGCCCGGCACCCCGAGATCACCGAGGGTGCCGCCGAGGCCGCGCGCAGGTGGGGCGGCGGGGCCACCGGCTCCCGGCTCGTCACCGGCACCACCGAGCTCCACGGCGAGCTGGAGCGGGAACTGGCCGACTTCTGCGGCTTCGAGGCCGCCCTGGTCTTCTCCTCCGGCTACGCCGCCAACCTCGCCGCCGTCACCGCGCTCGCGCCGCACGGCTCCCTGGTCGTCTCGGACGCGGGCAACCATGCCTCCCTGATCGACGGCTGCCGGCTGGCCCGGGGCACCACCCAGGTCGTCGCCCACGCGGACCCCGACGCCGTCCGCAAGGCCCTGGGCACGGCGGGCCGGGGGCCTGCCCTCGCCGTCTCCGACACGGTCTTCTCCGTGGACGGCGACGCCGCCCCACTGGCCCGGCTGGCCGCCGCCTGCCGGGAGTACGGTGCCGGGCTCGTCGTGGACGACGCCCACGGACTCGGCGTCCTGGGTGACGGGGGCCGGGGCGCGCCCCACGCGGCGGGGCTCGCGGGTGACCCCGACGTCGTCGTGACGGTCACGCTGTCCAAGTCGCTGGGCAGCCAGGGCGGCGCCGTCCTCGGCCCGGCGCACGTGATCGACCACCTGGTCAACGCGGCCCGTACGTTCATCTTCGACACGGGCCTGGCGCCGGCCGCGACGGGTGCGGCGCTCGCCGCGCTCCGGCTGCTGCGCCGCGAGCCGGAGCGTGCCGCGCGGGCCCGTTGGGTGGCGCGGGAGCTGCACACACGGCTGACGGCGTCGGGCCATGAAGCGGTGCGGCCCGACGCCGCCGTGGTGTCCGTACGCGCGCCGTCTCCGGATCAGGCGGTGCGGTGGGCGGCGGACTGCCGGGCGGCGGGTCTCGCCGTCGGCTGTTTCCGCCCACCGTCCGTCCCCGACGGCGTGTCGCGGCTGCGGCTGACCGCCCGCGCGGATCTCACGCGGGAACAGATCGACCGAGCCGTGGGGATCATCGGCGATACGCGACCGTGAGTCGGCGTCCCGGCCGAGCGTCGCCGTAAGCGGAAGTACGAACGCTGTCGGTGGTGGTCACCGAAGCGTGGTGATGAATCCCTCCCAGGCTTCGGGGTCGAACAGCAGGGCGGGCCCCGCCGTGTTCTTCGAGTCGCGCACGGCCACGAGCCCGGCCCAGCGGCCGGGCCCGGGACGGGCCGTCTCCACACAGTTGTTCGCCGCCACGCTGTGGCTGCTGCGCAGCCAGCACACACCGTGCAGGTCGGTACTGGTGGATACCTTCCGAGGCGGTGCAGACATGGTGCCTCCTTACGCGCCGTCGACTAGCCGTCGGCCAGCCCGGCGATGTAATCCAACGAGTCCTCGGGCGAAAGGGCGTGGATCTGAAGGGCGTTGAAGGCCTCGACATAAGCCCTGAGGTCTTCTTTCCGCTCCAAGTAGAGGCTACTCGTCAAGTGGTCGAGAACAACCACGTCCAGATCGGAAGTGCTCCTAAATGAGAAAATTACGAAAGGGCCGGTGATGCCGATATACGCCCCGGCAGCGAACGGCAGCACCTGCAGTCGCACCTGGGGAAGGGCCGCCGCCTCGACCAGACGCCTCAGCTGGCGAGCCATGATCTCGGGACCGCCGACCTCCCGCCGCAGAACCCCCTCGTCGAGCACGGCGCTGAGCTTCAACGGCGGATCCCCGCGCAGGACGTCCTGGCGGGCGAGCCGTACCTCCACGAGCGCGTCGAGTTTGTCGTCTTCCAGCCCGTCCAGCGCGGCCCGCGTCACCGCCCGGGCGTACTCGGGGATCTGCAGAAGCCCCGGCACCACCGACGTCTCCAGCGTCCGCATCCCGCCGGCCTGTGACTCCAGACTGATGAAATCGCGGTACGTCGGCGGCAGCACGCCCCGGTAGGCGTGCCACCAGTTGTGCCGCCCGCTCCCGTCCTCGGAGCCCGCCAGAGCCAGGAGCACCTCCCGTAATTCGGAGTCGTCGACCCCGTACGCGTCCAGTAGCTTGCGTACGTCCCCGGGCTTCACCCCGCTGGCGCCCGTCTCGATCCGGCTCACCTTCGACTGGTGCCAGCCCACGAGACGGGCCGCCTCGATGCTCGTGAGACGGGAACGGGTGCGCAGGACACGCAACTCGGCACCGAGCTTGCGGCGGCGCACCGCCGGACCGTACTGCATGGGTTTCTCCTTCCGCCCGGCGAGCGAAGTCGGGGTGACGACAGAGGATGGACGAAGACCCCTGCCAAATACGGTCGGCCGTCGGAGAGTTCACCGCTTCGAGCGACAGATATATGCACATCTTGGTGGATCGCCGCCCGTGACGGCCCAGGTAGTGGCAGTCTGGCGCGAAGCACCAGTCCGGGACCGTAGTCGAACCATCCGCTCCCTGTCGGACACCGGTCCCGTGGGAAAGGGACGCCTCGCCATGGCAGATCACCAGGAAGCATCCGTCACTCTGCCGAGCGATCCCGCCTCGGTGCCCGCTGCCCGGAACTACGTCACCACCGTGCTGGCCGAATGGGGCCTGCCGGGTGACACGGACATCGCGGACACCGTGCGCCTGATCGTGTCCGAACTCGCCACCAACGCCGTCCAGCACACACTCGGTCAGTCGCCCACGTTCACCGTGGACATCGCGCTCGACCGGGACGAGCACCTGCGCATCGGCGTCACCGACAGCCATCCACGTTTTCCCAAGCGCCTGCCCGCCGCCGTCCAGCAGGACAACGGCAGGGGCATGGTCATCATCCGCTGGCTGACCGCCGAGTGCGGCGGCAGGCTGAGCATCAGACCCACACGGGAGGGCGGTAAGACGGTGGCGATCGAGCTGCCGTGGACGGTCCCCGTACAGCCGGTCAGGACAGGTGGTCCGCAGGAGCCGTGACGGAGTCCTGACCCCGGGGGGCGGGGACCGTCCCGTCCTGACGCGGCGTCCTCGTGCTGCCGTTGCGCTCGGAGCGTCCCACCAGCTTCGGGAGCACGGCCCACAGGAACAGACACCCGAGGAGCGTGCCGACCCCGGCGATGATCCCGGCCGTCCGGCCGAGCGTCACGTCCACGACGAGCATCACGGACCCGGCGAAGGCCGGCATCAGCACCCCCAGGCCCACGGTGGCCAGCCGGGACGAGACCTGGACGATGGTGGGCTTGGCGTTCTGCTGGAAGAGCAGCCGGTGCAGGGCGGCCGGGGCGGTGAAGAGCGTCGCCGCGAGGACCGCCAGCAGCAGGGTGGTGACGTAGGTGGCGCGCTGTACGGAGTCCAGGTCCGGGAAGCGCGGTGTGAAGGCCAGCGTCAGCAGGAACGCGAAGAGGATCTGCACCCCTGTCTGGGTGACCCGCAACTCCTGCAGCAACTCGGCGAAGTTACGGTCGGCGCGTTCGAGGGGCGTCTCGTTGCGGGCGGGGCGGGTGCTTTCGTCGGCCATGACTGAACGAGTAACCAGTTCGGCCGGGGGTACGCCCCTGTGCAAGGGGCGCGGAAGAGCGACCCGGGGGGCGGGTGAGGAGCAGGCCGGGGGGCGGCCGTGCGTTCCGCCGCCGCCCCCCGACGGTGGGTCAGCGGACCCGGCCGTACCAGACGCTCTTCGTCCAGATCTTCTGCAGCCGGACGACGTCACCCGTCTTCGGCGAGTGCCAGATCTTTCCCTTCCCCGCGTAGATACCGACGTGGTAGACGTTCGAGCCCGAGTGGAAGAAGACGAGGTCTCCGAGCTTGCGGCTGCTCGCGGAGATGTGCTTCGTCTTGTTGTACTGCTGCTGGGCAGTACGGGGCAGCTTCTTGCCCGCCTTCTTGAACGAGTACAGCGTCAGCCCTGAGCAGTCGAACCTGCCTGGGCCCGTGGCGCCGTACTTGTAAGGGGAGCCCTTCTTGGAAGCCGCGACCTTGAGTGCCTTCGACGCCACCGTGGCGGCCTCGGCGTCGGCTGCGACGCCCGGGACCACGATGCTGCCGCTGACAGCGGCGATGGTCAGAGCCGAGGCCGTGCCGGCCCGGGTCAACAGCGACGGGACACGATTCAGCGCAGTCATGCGCAACCCTTCGTCAGCCGCCTGTGAAGGATGACCTGTCGGATTCGGGCTGACAAAGTTGCCCGGCCGCTGACGCGGCTTCACCCCAAGGGCTGCTCGGCCCGGTCATGGCGTGACCGTTCCGGCGACCCGTCGTGCTTGGGTCCTCCACTCCTGCCGATGCAATCCTGTCGACCGGTCATCCGGGCGGCGGCAGGACTCGGCGTCCACCCGGATCGCCCCGCCGCTGCGGCGGGGGCTTGTCGTCAGGAAGGGATCTTGACGCACGGAAGTCCGAAAATCCCAACGGAATCGGGGATTTGTGGTCTTACTCACCACTCGCCCGTTCGGGTGGACAGGACGATTTCGGTAGGTGTGTCCACGTGGCCGAGGAGGTCCGCACCAGCACCGGAATAATGCATTCCGTCAGTTCGGTGGCCAGATCGCGCAACTTCACAGGTTCTTTGGACGTATGGGCCGATGGGTCGATCGTGCTAGGCCGTCCGGAGGGTGCGTACCCGGGCCGGACGCCCCGTCAGTAATACGGCGAGCGGCCGGGGATCGGTTCAGGCCGGTGAGTCCTCCGGCTCCGGCGGCAGCGCGACACGGGCCGCCCGGCGCTCGCCGTCGAGAACTCTCAGGGCCCGCGCGAGGGTTGGGGCGTGCACCTCGTTCTCACCGCGCCTGTGCATCAGTTCGAGCGCGTCGCGCAGAGCGATCGCCTTGGCGACGAGCGCCTGCGCCGCGCGCAACCCGCGGTACGTGTCGCCCGGGCGGGCCGGATTGATCCGGCCGAGGAGGTCGACCGCGTCCAGGTAACGGTCGATCAGCTCCGCCTCGGCGCGCGTGAGCGCGGGCAGCGGCGGCAGTTCGGGTGGGAGCATCGACGCCTCACCTCGCGCCGGGGAGCGTGCGCGAGGTCTTACGGCTCGGGATCACCCGATCGGCCAGTCCGTACTCCACCGCCGCCTCGGCGTCGAGGAACGTGTCCCGCTCGATGTCGGCACTGATCCGCTCGGGGCTCTGCCCCGTGTGCCGTACGAGCATCTCCTCCAGCTTCCGGCGGTTGCGCGTCAACTCCGCCGCCCGGATCGCCAGATCGCTCGCCTGCCCCTCGATCCGGTCGGCCGACGCCGGCTGGTGGATCAGCACGCGCGCCCCCGGCAGCACGAACCGCTTGCCCGGTGTGCCCGCCGCCAGCAGCACCGCGGCGGACGGCCCGGCCTGGCCCAGACAGATCGTCTCCACATCGCAGGTGACGAATCGGATCGTGTCGTAGAGCGCCGTCATCGCGCTGAACGAGCCGCCGGGCGAGTTGATGTACAGCGAGATGTCCCGGTCCGGCGACTGGTACTCGAGGTGCATGAACTGCGCCATCACATCGTTCGCGGACGTGTCGTCGATCTGCGTCCCGAGGAACACGATCCGTTCTTCCAGCAGCTTCGAGTACGGATCCATCGTTCGGTGACCCGCACTGGTGCGCTCGGTGAACTCGGGCAGCACATGGCGGGCCGACGGTCGGTTCGCGGGCATGGGAAATGCCTCCTCTGATCGACTTCTGTAAAAAATGTACAGGACGTACGTATGGTGGGGGGAGGGGTGTCGGCTCAGAGCGAAAAAGTGCCTCACGGGAAGCGGGGTGGAAGGGGATCTTCCGCTCGGAGCGGTGTGTGGTGGCCGGTCTAAGCTGGACTTCATGGCCTACGAGATTCCGGTGACGCAAGCCAGGGCTGAGCTCGCCGAACTGATCAACCGCGTGGTCTACGGCGGCGAGCGCGTCGTCGTGACGCGGCACGGAAAGCCCCTCGTCGCCCTGGTCTCCGCCGCCGACCTGGAGCAGCTCGAAGCGCTTCAGGAACCCGCGGAGGAGCCGGTGATCAGTGCCGTCTCCAGCGTCCGCGAGGCCGCTTCGGCACCGAGGGAACAGCAGCGGTTCGGGATAGCGGCGGAGCACCGGAGGCCTGGGGCTTCGTAAGGGTTGCGGGGGCGCGTCGGGACACGCTCGGTGCCCCGAGAGGGCGGCCGCCTTACGTGCCCGGGTCTTCGCCCGAGCACGGTGACCGGCATCGGAGGTCGTGTCGGCCAGGGCCGGCGGCGGCGCACTCGAGCGCAGGCGGAGCCCCGCGTCGGCCGTCGATGTGGCCACCACATCGGTGGTCGGAAGCGAGCGGCGCGCGACCCGGGAAAGCGCGGGCCGACAGGAATCCGATCACGGTCCGGTTAACGTCGCTGAAACGCCACCCAATTAGCCTGCGGCCACGCCACCAGCGAATTTGCCCGGTGGCGAGGCAACCGGACCCCGCACGGTCCGGAGCGAGGATGTGAGGTGGACGCCGTGCAACTGACCCCGCACGAGCAGGAGAGGCTGCTGATCCATGTGGCGGCCGACGTGGCGGAGAAGCGCCGGGCCCGTGGCCTGAAGCTGAACCACCCCGAGGCCGTGGCGCTCATCACCGCGCACATCCTCGAAGGTGCCCGGGACGGCCGTACCGTGGCCGAACTCATGGCGTCCGGGAGGCAGTTGCTGACCCGCGACGACGTCATGGAGGGCATCCCCGAGATGATCCACGACGTCCAGGTCGAGGCGACCTTCCCGGACGGCACCAAGCTCGTCACCGTCCACGACCCGATCGTCTGAGGGGGCCTCCATGATTCCCGGAGAGATCCTCTTCGCCGAGGACCCGATCGTCTACAACGAGGGCCGTGAAATCACCCGGCTCACCGTCCTCAACGCCGCCGACCGGCCCGTCCAGGTCGGTTCCCACTACCACTTCGCCGAAACCAACCCCGGCCTGGAGTTCGACCGCGCCGCCGCGCGCGGCAAGCGGCTGAACGTCGCCGCCGGCACCGCCGTGCGCTTCGAGCCCGGGATCCCCGTCGACGTGGAACTCGTACCGCTCACCGGCGCCCGTGTCGTGCCCGGACTGCGCGGGGAGACCGGAGGTGCCCTCGATGCCTGAGATCTCGCGTGCCGCGTACGCCGACCTGTTCGGCCCGAGCACCGGTGACCGTATCCGGCTCGCCGACACCGATCTGCTCGTCGAGATCGAGGAGGATCGTTCCGGCGGTCCCGGGCTCGCTGGTGACGAGGCCGTGTTCGGCGGCGGCAAGGTCATCCGCGAATCCATGGGCCAGGCGCGTGCTACGCGCGCAGAAGGCACCCCCGACACGGTGATCACCGGCGCGGTGATCATCGACCACTGGGGCATCGTCAAGGCCGACATCGGCATCCGCGACGGCCGGATCACCGGCATCGGCAAGGCGGGCAACCCCGACACCATGGACGGGGTCCACCCCGACCTGGTCATCGGCCCCGAGACGGAGATCATCGCGGGCAACGGGCGGATCGTCACGGCCGGCGCCATCGACGCGCACGTCCACTTCATCTGTCCGCAGATCGCCGACGAGGCGCTGTCGTCCGGTGTGACGACACTGGTGGGCGGCGGCACGGGACCGGCGGAGGGCTCGAAGGCCACGACCGTCACGCCCGGCCCCTGGCACCTCGCCCGGATGCTGGAGGCGATGGAGCAGTACCCGCTCAACATCGGTTTCCTCGGCAAGGGCAACACGGTCTCGCACGAGGCGATGCTGTCCCAGATCCGCGGCGGTGCGCTCGGTCTGAAGCTGCACGAGGACTGGGGGTCGACCCCGGCCGTCATCGACGCGTCCCTGACCGTCGCCGAACGGACCGGTATCCAGGTCGCCATCCACACGGACACGCTGAACGAGGCCGGGTTCGTCGGTGACACACTCGCCGCGATCGCCGGACGCGGCATCCACGCGTACCACACCGAGGGCGCCGGCGGCGGGCACGCGCCCGACATCATGACCGTGGTCTCCCAGCCGCACGTCCTGCCCAGCTCCACCAACCCGACCCGGCCCTACACCGTCAACACCGCCGAGGAACACCTCGACATGCTGATGGTCTGCCACCACCTGAACGCGGCCGTGCCGGAGGACCTCGCGTTCGCCGAGTCCCGCATCCGGCCGTCGACCATCGGGGCCGAGGACATCCTCCACGACCTGGGCGCGATCTCGATCATCTCTTCGGACGCCCAGGCCATGGGCCGGGTGGGTGAGGTCATCCTGCGGACGTGGCAGACGGCCCATGTGATGAAGCGGCGGCGGGGTGCGCTGCCGGGCGACGGGCGTGCGGACAACCACCGGGTACGTCGATATGTCGCCAAATACACGATCAACCCCGCGCTCGCACAGGGGCTCGCCCGGGAGATCGGGTCCGTCGAGAGCGGCAAGCTCGCCGACCTCGTGGTGTGGGAACCCGCGTTCTTCGGGGTCAAGCCACAGCTGGTGATCAAGAGCGGACAGATCGCGTACGCCCAGATGGGCGACGCCAACGCGTCCATCCCCACACCGCAGCCGATCCTCCCGCGTCCCATGTACGGGGCCATCGGGCGGGCGCCCGCCTCCAACTCGTTCAACTTCGTGGCGCCGCTGGCCATCGAGGACGGGCTGCCGGAGCGGCTCTCACTGGGGAAGCGGTTCGTCGCGATCGAGTCGACGCGTGGGGTCACCAAGGCGGACATGCGCGAGAACGACGCGCGGCCCGAGGTACAGGTCGACCCGGACAGCTTCGCCGTGCACATCGACGGGGAGCTGGTGGAGGCGACGCCTGCGGCCGAACTGCCCATGGCCCAGCGGTACTTCCTCTTCTGATGTCCAGGGCGACTCTTCTCGTCCTGGCCGACGGCCGGTTTCCCGCCGGGGGGCATGCGCACTCCGGTGGGGCCGAGGCGGCCGTCAAGGCCGGGCTGATCACCGGGGCGGAGGGGCTGGAGGCGTTCTGCCGGGGCCGGTTGCACACGGCGGGGCTGGTGTCGGCGGCGTTGGCCGCGGCGGCTGCGCTCGGGGTGGATCCACTGACGCTGGACGCCGCCGCCGACGCGCGGACGCCGTCCGTCGCCCTGCGGGTCGCCTCGCGGAAGCTGGGGCGGCAGCTGATGCGGGCGGCGCGGGCGACGTGGCCGTCGGGGGAGCTGGACGCGTTGACGCGGGAGTTCCCCAAGGGGGCGCATCAGCCGGTCGTGTTGGGGCTGGCGGCCAGGGCCGCCGGGCTGGGGCCGGATGACGCCGCGTACTGCTCCGTGTACGAGAGTGTGAGTGGGGCGGCGAGTGCGACGGTGCGGTTGCTGAGTCTTGATCCGTTCGATGCGACCGGGGTGTTGGCGCGGTTGGCTCCTGAGATGGATGTGGTGGTGGGGGCGGCGGTCGATGCGGCTCGGGGGGTGGGGGCCGGTGGGGTGGAGGGGTTGCCTGCGGCTTCCGCTCCGTTGTTGGAGATCAGTGCGGAGGTGCATGCGGCTTGGCCTGCGCGGTTGTTCGCGTCCTGAGTTTCTCGCCCCCGCCGCCCCTACCCGTCCCGTCCCAGGGGCTGTGCCCCTTCGAACCCCCCTTTTCCGCGGGCGAGCTCGGGGGTTCGGTTGCTTGGCGGGTGCGGGTTGTGTGTGGTTGCTCGCGCAGTTCCCACCCGTCTGCTGCCGCCAATCAACCGCCCCCCGAGCTGTCCCGCGAGCCAGAGCCGAAACAAGGAGTCGCTTTCCATGCATCTCGACCACACCCACTCCCACGACGGCCCCTCCGCCGTGAGCGCCGACGCGCAGCGGGCTGACGGCAGTCGTCGTGCCCTGCGGATCGGGCTCGGCGGTCCCGTCGGGTCCGGCAAGACGGCCACCGTCGCCGCGCTCTGTCAGGCCCTGCGGGAGGAGCTGTCCCTCGCTGTCGTGACGAACGACATCTATACGCGAGAGGACGCGGAGTTCCTGCTTCGCGAGGCCGTGCTGCCGCCCGAGCGGATCACGGCCGTGGAGACGGGGGCATGCCCGCACACGGCGATCCGGGACGACATCTCCGCGAACCTCGAAGCGGTGGAGGACCTGGAGGACGAGGTCGGGCCGCTCGATCTCATCCTGGTGGAGTCCGGCGGCGACAACCTCACCGCCACCTTCTCCAAGGGGCTCGTCGACGCGCAGATCTTCGTCATCGACGTGGCCGGCGGGGACGACATCCCGAGGAAGGGCGGGCCCGGTGTCACCACCGCCGACCTGCTCGTCGTGAACAAGACGGACCTCGCGCCGTACGTCGGGTCGGACCTCGCCCGGATGGCCGCGGACGCGAAGGCGCAGCGGGCGGAGCTGCCGGTGGTGTTCCAGTCGCTCAGGAGCGAGGCCGGAGTCGCGGACGTCGCCGCCTGGGTGAGGGAGAAGCTCACCGCGTGGACGGCATGACGACGGCCGGGGTCAGGGCCACCGCGCGGATCGTGGCACGCGCCGACGGACTGCGCGGCACCGCCCTGCCCGTGCTGGAGAGCGACGGGCCGTTGGCGTTGCGGCGGACCCGGGGCAGTGGCGACGAGGCGCGGGTCATGCTGGTCGGCGCCATGAGCGGGCCGCTCGGTGGGGATCGGTTCGCCGTGGAGGCGGGGGTCGGCGAGGGGGCGCGACTGCGCGTCGGGTCGGCTGCCGCCACGATCGCCTTGCCGGGGCAGGCCAAGGGCGAGGCCCGCTACGACGTACGGATCGATGTCGCCGCCGGAGGCGAACTGCGTTGGCTGCCCGAGCAGTTGATCTGCGCGAAGGGGAGCGATCTGCGGGTGTCGACACGGGTGGAGCTCGCGGTCGGCGCGCGGTTGGTGTTCCGGGAGGAGCAGGTGCTCGGGCGGGCCGGGGAGGAGCCCGGGCGGCTGGGCAGCCGCCTCACCGTGCTGCTCGGCGGGCGGCCGTTGCTCGACCAGGAGGTGGGGTGCGGCCCGGGGGCGCCCGGCGGTTGGGACGGTCCCGCCGTGCTGGCCGGCCACCGGACCTTGGGGCAACTCGTCGTCGTACGACCGGAGTTCGCCGAGAAGGCGCCCGGGCCGAAGGTGCTGGGGGAGACCACCGCACTCACTCCGCTCGCCGGGCCCGCCGTACTCGTCAGCGCGCTCGCGCCCGACGCGCTGCGGCTGCGGCGTGTGCTGGACGAGGCACTCGCCGAGCTGGACGGTTGAGGAGGGTGGGGGCGGAGATCCGCTGAACGGGACTTTCCGTACCGGTTATCGGATTAGTAAAGAACTCCTCGCTCCTCTGTTCTCAGGCGCCTCACAGGCACGAGGATCCCCGTGACCATGCGAACTCGGATCGATGTACGGGGAGTTCCCTCTTGAGTGGTATGAGGCCGACGAGAAGGGCGGCAGCGTTCGGCTCCGCCGGACTGCTCGTCACGGCGACCCTGATAGCCGGTGCCGTCACCGCCCCCGCGGCCAACGCCGCGGGCTCCGCGAGTGTGCGGGACCGTGAGGCCCAGGGCGTCGCCGTCGCCGCAGCCAAGGCGGCGAAGAAGGGCATCAAGTGGCAGGACTGCCCTGAGAGCTGGGGTCTGGAGAAGCCGATCAAGTGCGGCTGGGTCACCGTGCCGCTGGACTACGCCAAGCCGAACGGCAAGCAGATCAAGCTCGCCGTGGACCGTATCGGCAACACCGGTACGAAGAAGGAGCGCCAGGGCGCCCTCGTCTACAACCCCGGTGGTCCGGGCGGCTCGGGCCTGCGCTTCCCGCGCCGGGTCACGACCAAGGCCCCGCTGTGGGTCGACACGGCCAAGGCGTACGACTTCGTGGGCTTCGACCCGCGTGGTGTCGGCAAGTCGGCGCCGATCTCCTGCGCCGACCCGCAGGAGTTCGTGAAGGCCCCCAAGATGGACCCGGTTCCCGACTCCGAGGCCGACAAGCGCAAGCAGCGCAAGCTCGCCGCCGACTACGCGGCCGGCTGCAAGAAGCGCAGCGGCGCGATGCTGCCGCACATGACGACGCCGAACACCGCGCGTGACCTGGATGTCATCCGGGCCGCCCTCGGCGAGAAGAAGCTCAACTTCCTCGGCGTCTCCTACGGCACGTACATCGGCGCCGTCTACGGCACCCTCTTCCCGAACCACGTCCGCCGCATGGTCGTCGACAGCGTGGTGAACCCCTCCCGCGACAAGATCTGGTACCAGGCCAACCTGGACCAGGACGTCGCCTTCGAGGGTCGCTGGAAGGACTGGACGAAGTGGGTCGCCGCGAACGACGCCACGTACCACCTCGGCGACACCCAGGCCGAGGTGCAGGCGAAGTGGCTGGAGCTGCGCGCCACCGCGAAGAAGAACCCGATCGGCGGGCTGGTCGGCCCGGCCGAGCTGATCTCCTTCTTCCAGAGCGCCCCGTACTACGACTCGGCGTGGGCGCCCACCGCCGGGGTGTGGAGCAAGTACGCCGCCGGTGACACCCAGGCGCTCGTCGACGCCGCCGCCCCGGACCTCACCGACACCGCCGGCAACGCCGCCTCGGAGAACGGCAACGCCGTCTACACCGCGGTCGAGTGCACCGACGCCAAGTGGCCCACCAGCTGGAAGAAGTGGGACCGCGACAACACCCGGCTGCACAAGGACCACCCGTTCATGACCTGGGCCAACGCCTGGATGAACCTGCCGTGCGCCACCTGGCCGTCCAAGCAGTACACCCCGGTGGACGTGAAGACCAAGAAGGGCCTGCCGCCCGTTCTGATCGTCCAGTCCGAGCGGGACGCGGCCACCCCGTACGAGGGCGCCGTCGAGCTCCACAAGCGGTTCAAGGGCTCCCGCCTGATCACGGAGACGAAGGCCGGCTCCCACGGAGTCACCGGCCTGGTCAACCCGTGCGTCAACGAGCGTGTGGACACCTACCTGCTCACCGGCAAGGTGGGCAAGGCCGACGTGAGGTGCGCCCCGCACGCCACGCCGACGCCGTAGCTCCCCGAGAGGCGGAAGGGGGCGACCGGTTTACTCCGGTCGCCCCCTTCCGTATGCCGCTCACACGGTCACGTCGGCCGGCCCGCCAGCCACGCGTCCTCGGCCGCGTAGTCGAAGAGGTCCCCGTACGCCGCGGCCATCTTGGGGTACGCCTCCCGCCAGTCCCGGCCGCCCGCCAGCCGGCTCTCGATCCACGCGATCGTCTCCGGCAGGGTCTCGGCGTAGCGGACCACCGGGCGGTAGCCCAACTCCCGTTCCGCCGCCGTCATGTCGCACACCACGGGCACCGGCACCGACCATGGGGTGTCGCCCACGGTGGGAGCCGGGGCCGGGCCGTCCACCAGCACGTTCTCCGCCTCGACGCCCATCACCGCGTCGATCGCGGCGGCGATCTCCGTGACGGTCGGCGCGTCGGGGTCGACGGCGTTGAGCGCCCGTGTCCCGGGCCGTGCGGCGGCCAGCCGGATCAGCTCGGCGATGTTGTGGACGCTCGCGGGATGGAAGCGGCTCTCACCGCCGTACGCGAGGACCCGGCGGGGCCGGCCGTCCAGGTTGCGCTTCACGAAGTACAGCTCGCGTGGCGTACGGCAGCGCACGCCGTGGATGGCGCCCGCGCGCAGCAGTGTGGTGGGCAACCGGTCGGCGGCGGCGAGCAGTTCACGCTCCAGCCCCGCCTTGCGGGTGCTGTACGAGGTCTCGTCCGGCCGGATCGTGCGCTGGCTCTCGGGCAGCGGCACGGGGTATTCGGGGAAGCCGTCGGGTTCCGCCTGGGTGTCGAAGTTGCGGCCCTTGTCGTCCTCGTACACCGAGACGCTGGAGACGACGACCGCCGAGCCCACCCGGTCGGCCAGCGCGAGCAACTGCCGGGCGTGCTCCGGGCCGTACGCCACCATGTCCACCAGCACGTCACATCCGTCGCCGACGGCGGTCGCCAGCGCCGCGTCGTCCCCGCGATCGGCCGGAACGACCCGTACCTCCTCCGGCCAGCCGTCGTCCCGGTCGCCGCCCCGCGAGAGGGCGGTCACCGCCCAGCCGTCCCGCGCCAGCGCGTCCACGGCCACCCGGCCGATCTGTCCCGTCGCTCCGATCACCACAGCACGTCGTGTCATGCCCCCGACCGTACGACGCCCGCCCAGGGTTCGCGGGGCATCTCTGCTGCCAGCAGAATGGCTCAACTCGGCGGCGTCCGCAGAGCGTTGCTCAACTCAGCGGCATGCGGGGGAACTTGCGCTCCTTGGCCGCCGCGGCCTCCTCCGCCTTCACGACGGCCGCGTACTGGTCGACGTACTCCTGCTCGGAGAGCGAGAGGATCGCGTACATGATCTCGTCGGTGACGGCGCGCAGGACGGCCTTCTCGTTCTCCATGCCCTCGTAGCGGGAGAAGTCGAGGGGCTTGCCGAAGCGGATGACGACGGGGTGGATGTTCGGGATGACCTTGCCCGGGGGCTGCGCCTCGAAGGTGCCGATCATCGCGCAGGGGACGACGGGCACGCGGGCCTTGAGGGCCATGACCGCGACGCCGACCTTGCCCTTGTAGAGGCGGCCGTCGTGCGAGCGGGTGCCCTCCGGGTAGATGCCGAGGAGTTCGTCCTTGCTCAGCACCCCCAGACCCTCACGGATGGCGGCCTGACCCGCGTCTTTACCGGAGCGGTCGACCGGGATCTGGCCCGCGCTGTGGAAGAAGAAGGCCGTCAGCCGGCCCTTGAGGCCGGGGCCGGTGAAGTACTCGGCCTTCGCCAGGAAGGTGATGCGGCGCTTGAGGATCGCGGGCATCAGGAAGTGGTCCGAGAAGGACAGGTGATTGCCCGCGACGATGGCCGCGCCCGACGACGGCACGTGTTCGAGGCCCTCGATGCGAGGCCGGAAGACCAGCCTCAGCAGTGGCCCCAGAAGCACGTACTTGAGCAGGTAATAGAACACGGCGTCTCCCTCGCGCTACCGGATCGGCTCTATGGACGTGTTCCGCCAGATCACAGGACACATGCGCGCACTCAGTCGCTGTGCGGGTGTGGCCGTCTGCGGGCGGGTCTGGTCGGACTCATGCTGACTCCTCGCTGACTTTGCTGACGTTGCGTCAGGCGCATGAGCGCTGGTGAGCCTCGTCCTGCGTGTCGACGATTGATCGTAGCCCGATGCGCCGTGTCACCGGGAGCACCCCGACCCTCCGACCTCACCCCGAGCGGTCGGGACGGCTGATTCCGCCCGTGCCGACCCCTTGACAGCCTTCCCCTGGAACGCAAGATTGTTGTTGCCTATCGCGGGTGGTGGTGCGTGATGCGCAACGCGCGTCCGATGGCTCGGCTGCTCGCCCAGATCTCCTCGACCCCGAGCGCCCGCCGAGCGCGCGTCCGACGACCCCTTCGCGCCGTCCGGCACGGCCGACAGGTCGGCGACGTGAGCCGCTGACCGAACCCGAACGCACCGCACTGCCGTCTGCGGAAAGGACGAGCATGACGAACAGAGCAATCGGAAAGGACGAGGGCCCGGACTGTCCCGTCCAGGCGGATCTACCGGGGAGTCCGGAGACGTCCACCGCCCCCCGGACGGACGCCGTCGTCTTCGGTGTCGCCGCGGCCCTCACCGTCGCCTTCATCGTGTGGGGAGCCACGGCGACCGACACGCTGGAGAGCGTGTCCGGGAAGCTGCTGGACGGGACCATCCGCAACGGCGGCTGGGCCTTCGTGCTCGCCGCCTCGGGCTTCGTGGTCTTCGCCCTCTGGCTGGCGATGAGCCGTTACGGCCGGATCACCCTGGGCGAGGAGGGTGAGGAGCCCGAGTTCCGCACGGTCTCGTGGATCGCCATGATGTTCAGCGCGGGCATGGGCATCGGCCTGATGTTCTACGGCGTGAGCGAACCGCTGTCGCACTTCGTCACGCCGCCGCCGGGCACCGACCCGGCCGACGCCCACCAGGCCATGGAGACCGCCATGGCCACCACCCTCTTCCACTGGACGCTCCACCCGTGGGCGATGTATGCGGTCGTGGGCCTGGCCATCGCCTACAGCACCTTCCGGCGCGGACGCCGGCAGCTGATCAGCGCCGTGTTCACTCCGCTGATCGGCGAGAAGCGGGCGAACGGCTGGGGCGGCCGGGTCATCGACATCCTCGCCATCTTCGCCACCCTCTTCGGCTCCGCCGCCTCCCTGGGGCTCGGCGCTCTGCAGATCGGCAGCGGCTTCACCGGACTGGGATGGATGGCGTCGGTCGGCAGCGGCCTGCTGGTCGCCGTGATCGCGGTGCTGACCGTGGCGTTCGTCGCCTCGGCGGTGTCCGGGATCGCCAAGGGCATCCAGTGGCTGTCCAACATCAACATGGTGCTGGCGGTGGCCCTGGCGGCCTTCGTGTTCCTCGTCGGGCCGACCGTCTTCATCCTCGACCTGCTGCCCACCTCCATCGGCGCCTTCCTCGGAGACCTGGCACAGATGGCCGGGCGCACCGAGGCGTCGAGCGGTGAGGGAGTCGCCGACTGGCTGGCCGGCTGGACGGTCTTCTACTGGGCCTGGTGGATCTCCTGGACGCCCTTCGTCGGCATGTTCATCGCGCGCATCAGCCGTGGCCGGACCATCCGGCAGTTCGTGGGCGGAGTCATCCTCGTGCCCAGCACGGTCAGCCTGCTCTGGTTCGCCGTGTTCGGCGGCTCGGCGATGCACCTCCAGGACGAGAAGCGCCTCAGCGACGCCTCGACGGCCCAGGGCCAGCTGTTCGACGTGCTCCAGCAGTACCCGATCGCCACGGTGACCAGTGTGGTGGTGATGATCCTCGTCGGGATCTTCTTCGTCTCCGGCGCCGACGCCGCCTCGATCGTCATGGGGACGCTCTCGCAGCGCGGTTCCCTCGAACCGACCCGGGGCATCGTCGTCTTCTGGGGCGTGCTCACCGGGGCGGTCGCCGCGATCATGCTGCTCATCGGCGGCGGAAAGGGTGACGCGCTCACCGGGCTGCAGAACCTCACCATCCTCGCCGCGGCCCCCTTCACCCTGGTGATGATCGGCTTGTGCGTCGCGCTCACCCGCGATCTGCGCCACGACCCGCTCATCATCCGCAGGAGCCAGGGCAAGGAAGCGGTCGAGACGGCCGTCATCGCCGGTCACGAGAAGTACGACGGCGACTTCGAGATCCGCATCGGCCCCGCCACGACAGACGACGGGGCGGTGTCCCCGGAGTCCACATCTTCGGAGCCCACATCTTCGGAGTCCGCGTCCCCGGAGTCCACGTCCACGTCACCGACCGCGTCCTCGCCAGCGCTCTGAGGGGGCGGGCCGACACCGGCGGGACCGTGGAGCAGGCGCGCTCGACCACGGCCCCGCCCTCGTCGTCCGGCCTCGTACGCCCACCCCCGTACGCCCGGCGCCGCGCCGCCGCATCCTTGACCCCCGGTCGGCGCTCCACGATGCTGTGTTGCGTTACATGAGATGCGTGCCGCGATGAGCAACATCAAGTCGGTTACCGCATCACTCACTTCTTACATCACTCGGTTCTTGCACCAGTCGGTTCTTGCACCAGTCGGTTCTCACATCAGTCGAGGAGTGCCCATGACTCACCAGGTCCGTGCTGTCGTCGCGCGAGGCAAGGGTGCCCCCGTCAGCCTGGAAACGATCATCGTGCCGGACCCCGGACCGGGTGAGGCGCTGGTGAAGATCGAGGCCTGCGGGGTCTGTCACACCGATCTGCACTACCGGGAGGGCGGCATCAACGACGAGTTCCCCTTCCTGCTGGGCCACGAGGCCGCGGGCGTCGTGGAGTCCGTGGGGGAGGGCGTCACCGATGTCGCCCCCGGCGACTTCGTCATCCTCAACTGGCGCGCGGTCTGCGGGCAGTGCCGGGCCTGTCTGCGCGGACGCCCGTGGTACTGCTTCAGCACGCACAACGCGAAGCAGAAGATGGCCCTGACCGACGGCACCGAACTGTCTCCGGCGCTGGGCATCGGCGCCTTCGCGGAGAAGACGCTGGTGGCGGCGGGGCAGTGCACGAAGGTCGACCGGGCCGCCTCGGCGGCGGCCGCCGGTCTGCTGGGGTGCGGAGTGATGGCCGGCATCGGCGCGGCCATCAACACCGGCAACGTCGGACGGGGGGACAGCGTCGCGGTCATCGGCTGCGGCGGCGTCGGCGCCGCGGCGGTCGTCGGGTCGAACCTCGCGGGCGCGGCCAAGATCATCGCGGTGGACATCGACGACCACAAGCTGGACACCGCCAAGAAGCTGGGCGCGACCCACACCGTCAACTCCAGGAGCACCGACGCGGTCGAGGCGATCCGCGAGCTGACGGGCGGCTTCGGCGCCGACGTCGTCATCGAGGCGGTGGGCCGACCGGAGACGTACAAGCAGGCGTTCTACGCCCGTGATCTCGCCGGCACGGTCGTCCTGGTCGGCGTGCCGACGCCGGAGATGAAGCTGGAGCTGCCGCTGCTCGACGTCTTCGGACGCGGTGGCGCGCTGAAGTCGTCCTGGTACGGCGACTGCCTGCCCTCCCGTGACTTCCCGATGCTCATCGACCTGTACCTCCAGGGCCGTCTGGACCTGGACGCCTTCGTCACGGAGACCATCCAGCTCGACGAGGTCGAGAAGGCCTTCGAGCGGATGCACCGGGGCGACGTGCTGCGCTCGGTGGTGGTGCTGTGATGGCCGGCGCCCGCATCGAACACCTGGTCACCTCGGGGACGTTCTCGCTGGACGGCGGTACCTGGGACGTCGACAACAACGTGTGGATCATCGGCGACGACCACGAGGCCGTCGTCATCGACGCCGCGCATGACGCGGATGCCATCGCCCGAGCCCTCGGCGGGCGCACCCTCCGGGCCATCGTGTGCACACACGCCCACAACGACCACATCGACGCCGCGCCCGAGCTCGCGGCCCGCACGGGCGCCCCGGTCCTGCTCCACGCCGACGACCTGCCGCTGTGGAAGCAGACCCACCCCGAGCGGACACCCGACGGCGAACTCACGGACGGCCAGGTCCTCACCGTGGCCGGTGTCGACCTGACCGTGCTGCACACGCCCGGCCACGCTCCCGGGGCGGTCTGTCTGTACGCGCCGGCGCTGACGGCGCTCTTCAGCGGTGACACGCTCTTCGCGGGTGGCCCCGGGGCCACGGGAAGGTCGTACAGCGACTTCGGCACGATCGTCGAGTCGATCCGGGAACGGCTGCTCACCCTGCCGGGCGACACCGTCGTGCACACCGGACACGGGGAGACGACCACGGTCGGCGCCGAGGCTCCCCACCTTCAGGAGTGGATCGACCGCGGTCACTGACCTCCCCCGGGGGTCTCGTGGCAGTGCCGTCGTGTGATGGCGCCCGCCGCTCGTCGAGGAGTTCACGCCCGCCTCACGCCCGCCTCTCGCCTGCCGTCGTCGCAGGCCGGAGAGGCGGGCTGTCGTTTGCGGGCCTCGACGCACGTTCAATTGGTTGCGTATCGCGCTCAGAGTTGTGTGAGAAGCAACAAAGTGGAGCGAGCGAAAGCGCCTCTTGGATGCCTTGACAAGGGTTGGGGGCGACCCCAGACTGATGTTGCGCTTACCGCAATCCGTTTCGCTATACGCACCCGAGGTGTCATGATGATTCCCGCGTGCCGTCTCGCGGATCTTCCGCGAGGCGAGGCCTTCAGGCTCGACATCGACCCGCCGGTCTCGGTGTTCCACACCGACGACGGCGAGGTCTTCGCCATCGACGACACCTGCACCCACCAGGACGCCTCGCTCGCCGACGGCTGGCTGGAGGGCTGCGAGGTGGAATGCCCGCTGCATGCTTCGAAGTTCGACCTGAGGACCGGTGCCGTCGACTCCCCGCCGGCCAAGCTCCCGGTCCGGACCCATGAGGTCCTCATCGAGGACGGCATGATCTACGTCCGGGTGTCCACGGACGCCCCCAACCTGCCGCCCTGCGTCGCCGCGCGGCTGGCCGGAGGTCCCGCGTGAGGACCGTGGCCGTGGTGGGCGCCTCGCTGGCCGGTCTGTCGGCGGCGCGCTCCCTGCGGAAACAGGGCTACGACGGACGGCTCGTCGTCATCGGCGACGAGATCCACCGTCCGTACGACAGGCCCCCGCTGTCCAAGGAGTTCCTGGCCGGGACCATCGGTGAAGCCGACCTCGCCCTGGAGACGGACGGCGAGGACCTGGCGGCGGAGTGGCTGCTCGGCACCCGCGCCACCGGCCTGGACCGCACCCGGCGTGCGGTCCGGCTCGCGGACGGCAGGGAGCTACGGGCCGACGGCCTCGTCATCGCCACCGGCGCCGCCGCGCGACAGCTGCCCGGTTCCGAGGGCCTGACCGGAGTCCACGTCCTGCGCACCCTGGACGACGCCCGCGCCCTGCGCGACGAACTGACCCGGGGCGGACGGCTGGTCGTCATCGGCGGCGGGTTCGTCGGCGCCGAGGTCGCCTCCACCGCGTATGCCCTCGGGCTGGACGTGACGGTCGTCGAAGCGGCACCGACGCCGCTCGCCGGCCCGCTCGGCCAGGCCATGGGGAGCATCGTCTCCGCTCTCCACGCGGACCACGGCGTACGGCTGTTGTGCGGCGTGGGCGTCAAGGGGCTGAGCGGAGAGCGCAAGGTCGACGCCGTCCTGCTGGAGGACGGCCGCAGCATCCCCGCCGACCTCGTCGTCGTGGGCGTGGGCGCACGCCCCTGCGTCGAGTGGCTGGAAGGATCCGGTGTCACGCTCGACAACGGCGTGAAGTGCGGCGCGGACGGCCGCACCAGCCTGGCCGGCGTGGTCGCGGTCGGTGACTGCGCCTCCTGGTACGACCCCCGGGCCGGCCTCCACCGCCGCGTCGAGCACTGGACCGGAGCGCAGGAGCGCCCGGCGGCGGCCGTCGCCACGCTGCTGGCGGGCGGCGCGGTGGAGCCGGGTGTGCCCCGGCCGCCGTACTTCTGGTCGGACCAGTACGGCGTGAAGATCCAGTTCGCCGGTCACGCGGCCGGTGCCGACAGCGTGACGGTCGAGGAGGGCGCCCCCGACGACCGCGACGTCCTCGCGGTCTACAGGCGAGAAGGCCGTCCCGTCGCCGTGCTCGGGATGAACCAGCCGCGGCTGTTCACCCGTTGGCGCAAGCAGCTCGCCGCCGCGGCATCTTGACACCGCGTGTGCCCCATCCCATGCTGCGGTTGCACATAGCGCGCAGCGTTGCACCACATACAACGCCGTCCGGAGTCGCTCTTCCCGGCGCGTGACCGCCCGATCCACGACGTTTCCCGAGGAGTGCACCGTGACCTCGACCAGCCTGCCGGACAGCCTGATCGCCACCCTCCCCGGCTCCTCCTACACCGATCCCGCGATCTTCGCCCTGGAACAGGAGCGCATCTTCGAGACGATGTGGTTCTGCGTCGCGCGCTCGTCGGACCTGGCGAAGCCCGGCGCCTTCCGCACCGTCGACGTGGGCCGCGAAAGCATCCTCGTCACCCGCGCCCGGGACAACTCGATCCGCTCCTACTTCAACGTCTGCCGGCACCGCGGAGCCAAGCTCTGCACGGAGGAGACCGGCGAGGTCAAGCGGGCCTTCCAGTGTCCGTACCACGCCTGGACCTACGACCTGACGGGCAAACTCGTCGCGGCGCCCAACCTCACCAAGATGCCCGACGTCGGCCGCACCGAGTACGGCCTGGTGAGCGTGGCCACCCGAGAGTGGCTCGGTTATGTCTGGGTGTGCCTGGCGGAGAACCCGCCCTCCTTCGAGGAGGACGTCATCGCCGATGTCGTCGGCCGCCTCGGCGACGTCGAGTCGATCGAGCGTTACGGCGTCGAGAACCTCTCGGTCGGCAAGCGGATCGTCTACGACGTCAAGGCGAACTGGAAGCTCATCATCGAGAACTTCATGGAGTGCTACCACTGCGCCACGATCCACCCCGAACTCACCGAGGTGCTCCCCGAGTTCGCCGACGGCTACGCCGCCCAGTACTACGTCGGGCACGGCGCCGAGTTCGGTGCGGAGGTCCAGGGCTTCACCGTCGACGGCTCCGAGGGCCTCGACCGTATACCGGGAGTCTCCGAGGAGCAGGACCGCCGCTACTACGCGATCACCGTCAGGCCGCAGGTCTTCATCAACCTCGTCCCCGACCATGTGATCTTCCACCGGATGATCCCGGTGGCCGTGGACCGCACGATCGTCGAGTGCGACTGGCTCTACCTCCCGCACGTCGTCGAGAGCGGGAAGGACGTCAGCCGGTCCGTGGAGCTCTTCGACCGGGTCAACCGGCAGGACTTCGAGGCCTGCGAGCGCACCCAGCCCGGAATGAGTTCCCGGATGTACGCCAAGGGCGGTGTCCTGGTGCCCAGTGAGCACCACATCGGCGCTTTCCACGACTGGGTGAACGAGCGCCTGGGCATGCGGCAGCCGCAGTAGCCGCGAACGGGCGATCAGCCCAGGTAACCCATGCGGTGGCTGATCTCGTCCGCGCCCTTGCACAGCACCGGAGCGAGCTCGTGCAGACGCTCCTCGGTCAGCCGGTACGAGGGCCCGGAGGCGCTCAGGGCCGCGACGACCGTGCCCTCCCTGTTGCGGATCGGGGCGGCCATGGCGTGCAGGCCGATCTCCAGCTCCTCGCGGGCCCAGGCGTAGCCGGCCTCACGGACCTCGGCGAGGTTCTTCTCCAGCTTCGTCTTCGCGGTGATGGTGTGCGGGGTGACCTTCTTCAGGCCCGCCTCGGCCACCAGCGCGGCGCGTTCCTTGGCGGGCAGATGGGCCAGCAGGACCTTGCCGCTGGAGGTCGCGTGCAGCGGGGTCAGCTGGCCGACCCAGTTCTGCGCGGTGACCGCTCCGGGGCCGCGCACCTGGTAGAGGTTGACCGCGTAGTGCTCCTGCAGCACGGCGATGTTGACGGTCTCGCCGAGCTCCTCGGCCAGGGCCTCGCACACCGGGCGGCCCTGCTGGGTGATGTCGATGCGGCCCGTCACCGCACCGGCCAGGCGTACGATGCCGAAGCCGAGGCGGTACTTGCCGCGCTCGCCCGCCTGTTCCACCAGACCGCGTGCCTCCAGGGCGCCGAGCAGGCGGAAGGCGGTGGACTTGTGAACATCGATCTCGGCGGCCACCTCGCTGACGCCCGCCTCGCCCCTCTGGGCCAGGATCTCCAGGACACTGATGGCGCGGTCCACCGACTGCACTCCGCCGGCCTGCGAGTTCGAGGTTTCTGTGTCAGTGCTGTAGTTGCTCACAATGAAACTATACGCGCAGTAAACAACACCATTGCAAGTAACGGCGTCGAAACGATGACCTTGTAAGTTGCGTCGTTCGCAACCTGGTGCGTATAGCGCTACCGGTACTAGCATGCACGCGTATCTACGGCGCGAGCGAGACGAGGCATCATGGCTCCCCTGCAATACGACTTCGTCATCGTCGGCGGCGGATCAGCCGGCTGTGCATTGGCGAACAGACTCTCCGCGGACCCGGCGAACCAGGTGCTCGTGCTGGAGGCCGGCCGCTCCGACTACCCGTGGGATGTCTTCATCCACATGCCCGCGGCGCTCACCTATCCGATCGGCAGCCGGTTCTACGACTGGAAGTACGAGTCCGAGCCCGAGCCCCACATGGGCGGCAGACGCGTCTACCACGCACGCGGCAAGGTCCTCGGCGGCTCCAGCAGCATCAACGGCATGATCTTCCAGCGCGGCAACCCCATGGACTACGAACGCTGGGCGGCCGACGCCGGGATGGAGACCTGGGACTACGCACACTGTCTGCCGTACTTCCGGCGGATGGAGAACTGTCTCGCGGCCGACCCGGACGACGAGTTCCGCGGCCACGACGGCCCCCTCGTCCTCGAACGGGGACCGGCGACCAACCCGCTCTTCGGCGCCTTCCTCAAGGCCACCGAGGAGGCGGGCTACGCCCCCACGGACGACGTCAACGGCTACCGGCAGGAAGGTTTCGCCAAGTTCGACCGAAACGTCCACCGCGGACGTCGGCTCTCGGCCTCGAAGGCGTACCTCAAGCCCGCCATGAAGCGGCCCAACCTCACGGTCACCACCCGCGCCCTCGTCACCCGCGTCCTCTTCGAGGGCAAGCGGGCCATCGGTGTCGAGTACCAGCGGGGAAGGGGCGCCCTCCAGCAGGTCCGCGCCAAGGAAGTCATCCTCTGCGGCGGCGCGATCAACTCCCCGCAGCTGCTGCAGCTCTCCGGCGTCGGCAACGCCGAGGAACTGAGCGCCCTCGGCATCGACGTCGTCCACGACCTGCCGGGCGTCGGCGAGAACATGCAGGACCACCTGGAGGTCTACGTCCAGTACGCCTGCAAGCAGCCCGTCTCCATGCAGCCGTACATGGCCAAGTGGCGCGCGCCCTTCATCGGACTGCAGTGGCTCTTCCGCAAGGGCCCGGCCGCCACCAACCACTTCGAGGCCGGCGGTTTCGCCCGCAGCAACGAGGACGTCGAGTACCCCAACCTGATGTTCCACTTCCTGCCGATCGCCGTCCGCTACGACGGGTCCTCGCCGTCCGGCGGCCACGGCTACCAGGTGCATGTGGGGCCCATGTACTCCGACGCCATCGGCTCGGTGAAGATCAGGAGCAAGGACCCCCGCGAACACCCCGCGCTGCGCTTCAACTACCTCTCCACCGAGCAGGACCGCCGCGAGTGGGTCGAGGCGATCCGCGTTGCCCGCAAGTTCCTCAGCCAGCCCGCGCTCGCCCCGTACAACGACGGGGAGATCTCGCCCGGGCCGAAGGTGGAGACGGACGAGGAGATCCTCGCCTGGGTGGCGAAGGAGGGCGAGACGGCCCTGCACCCGTCCTGCACCTGCAAGATGGGCCCCTCGGCCGACGAGATGGCCGTCGTCGACCCGGACAGCATGCGGGTCCACGGCGTCGAGGGCCTGCGCGTGGTGGACGCCTCGGTGATGCCGTACGTCACCAACGGCAACATCTACGCACCGGTGATGATGATCGCGGAGAAGGCGGCCGACCTCATCCTCGGCAAGGAGCCCCTGGCGCCTTCCCGGGCCGCGTACTACCGCCACAGTGACGCGCAGAAGCAGGCGGGGTAGACGTTGGGCGCCGCAGGGCTGAGGGCGCTGCTGAACAGCGTCCGCTACGAGGTGCTGCCCGCGAAGGCGACCGAGGAGAAGGTCCTCGCCCATGTTCCGCGCGACGTCGTGGTCACCGTGACGGCGTCGCCGGTCAAGGGCCTGGAACCGACCCTCGACCTGGCCGGACGGCTGGCGGGGCACGGCTACCGGGTGGTCCCGCACGTGCCCGCCCGGCTGCTGCGGGACGACGCCCATCTGAAGGACGTCGTCGACAGGCTCCGCGCGGTGGGTGTGGACGACGTCTTCGTCCCGGCGGGCGACGCCGACCCGTCGGCCGGGGCCTACGACGGGGCGCTGCCGGTGCTCCGCCGACTGAGCGAGCTGGGCGAACCCTTCGCCCGCGTCGGTATCACCGGCTATCCCGAGAGCCATCCGCTCATCCACGACGACGTCACCATCCAGGCGATGTGGGACAAGCGCGAGCACGCCACGTACATCGTCAGCAACCTGTGCTTCGACCCGCGCGTGCTGGCGGACTGGGTCGCCCGGATACGGGCCCGCGGCGTCGGGCTGCCCCTGTACGTCGGCGTCGCCGGCCCCGTGCAGCGGACGAAGCTGCTGTCCATGGCGACGAAGATCGGTGTGGGTGAGTCGACACGCTTCCTGACGAAGCACGCCTCGTGGTTCCTGCGGTTCGCGGCGCCCGGCGGGTACGCGCCGGAGAGACTGCTGACGCGTACCGAGGAGGCACTCGACGCGCCCACGGCGCGGGCGGCGGGGCTGCACCTGTTCACGTTCAACCAGATCGCCGAGACGGAGGCGTGGCGCCGCGCGCTGCTGGAGCGGCTCGGCGGCTGAGGGCACGGCAAGGGGGCGGGGCTGGAAGTCCAGCCCCGCCCCCCTGTGCTGCCGTACCGCTCAGCGGAAGACCACCGTGCGGTTGCCGTCCACCATGACGCGGCTCTCGCTGTGCCACTTCACCGCGTGCGCGAGCACCTGCGCCTCGACGTCGCGGCCGACCGTGACCAGGTCCTGGGGGTCGAGCGAGTGATCCACCCTGACCACGTCCTGCTCGATGATCTGTCCCTCGTCCAGGTCCGGGGTCACATAGTGCGCGGTCGCGCCGACGAGCTTCACGCCGCGGTCGTAGGCCTGCTCGTAGGGGCGGGCGCCCTTGAAGCTGGGGAGGAAGGAGTGGTGGATGTTGATGGCGCGGCCCTCGAGCTGCTTGCACAGGTCGTCGGAGAGGATCTGCATGTAGCGGGCCAGCACCACCAGGTCGATGTCCAGGTCGCGGACCAGCTCCAGCAGGCGCGCCTCGGCCTCGGCCTTGGTGTCCTTGGTGACCGGGATGTGGTGGAAGGGGACGCCGTAGGTCTCCGCCAGCCCCTCGAAGTCCCGGTGATTGGAGACGATCGCGGGGATCTCGATGTTGAGGGCGCCGGTGCGCCGGCGGAAGAGCAGGTCGTTCAGGCAGTGGCCGAACCTGGACACCATGATGAGCGTCCGGATCGGGGTGGCCGCCTCGCTCAGGGTCCAGGAGATGCGGTAGGCCTGGGCCACGGGACCGAATCGGTAACGCAGAGTTTTCACGCTCGCGTCCGGATCGGAGACGTCGAAGTGGACCCTCATGAAGAAACGGCCCTGGAGTCGATCATCGAACTGCTGGCTCTCCAGGATGTTGCCCGAGTTCCTGACGAGGAAGCCGCTCACTGCGTGGACCAGTCCGGCGCTGTCGGGACAGGAGAGGGTGAGGACGTACTCACGGCCAGGTTGCGGTCGAGGGGACATGTCAGCCTCCGTTGGTGCGTATTGCACAACATGGTGAGCGATACGCAACATGGTCGGCTCGACTCCGTCTGCGGTCAAGGGTGGCCGCGCAAGTGTCCGCATGGCCAAATCGTCATCCCGTAACCTCTTGACGCAGGTCGAGGCTTTGGACATGGTGTTCCACCACAAGCAATTTGATGCACAATGCGCAACGCATTCCAGCTGAAGGGCTTGGCGCGTGGCAGACCTGTATGTGGCTGGGGAATGGCGGGATCCGGTGGCCGGAGGGCTCCGGGAGATCCGCTGTCCCGCTGACGGCTCGCTCACCGCGACCGTCTCGGAGGGCACCCGTCCCGACACCGAGGCGGCGATCGCCGCGGCCCGCCGGGCCTTCGACGAGGGACCCTGGCCGCACACCCCCGAGCGGGAGCGGGGCGCCCTGCTGCTGCGCACCGCCGACATCCTCGAGCGCGACGCCAAGGAGTTCGCCCGCGCCGAGTCGCTGGACTCCGGCAAGAGGCTGGTGGAGAGCGAGTACGACATCGCCGACGTCGTCTCCTGCTTCCGCTACTACGGCGGCCTCGGCGGCACCGACGCCGGCCGGGTGATCGACACCGGGCGCGACGACGCCGTAAGCCGCGTGGTCTACGAGCCCATCGGGGTCTGCGGGCTCATCACGCCCTGGAACTACCCGCTGCTGCAGGCCAGTTGGAAGGTCGCCCCGGCTCTCCTGGCCGGCAACACGATCGTCCTCAAGCCCAGTGAGCTCACCCCCTCCACCTCGGTCCTGCTGATGAAGGCGCTGGCGGAGGCCGGGCTCCCGGCCGGCGCCGCCAATCTCGTCCTGGGCACCGGACCCGAGGTCGGCGCCCCGCTCTCCGAGGACCCGCGCGTCGACATGGTCTCCTTCACCGGGGGACTGGACACCGGAAGACGGATCATGGCCACCGCCGCGACGACGGTGAAAAAGGTGGCGCTGGAACTCGGCGGCAAGAACCCCAACGTGGTCTTCGCCGACGCCGACTTCGAGACGGCCGTGGACTTCGCTCTCACGGCCGTCTTCCTGCACTCCGGCCAGGTCTGCTCGGCCGGCGCCCGGCTGATCGTCGAGGACTCCCTCCACGACCGTTTCGTGGACGAGGTCGTCCGCCGCGCCCGGCTGATCCGGCTCGGCGGGCCCTTCGACCCCGAGGCCGACACCGGAGCGCTGATCTCCGCCCAGCACCGGGAGAAGGTCGAGGCGTACGTCGCGGCGGGCCTCGCCGAGGGCGCCGTACTGCGCTGCGGCGGCGAACGGCCGGACGACCCGGCCCTCGCGGACGGCCACTACTACCCGCCGACCGTTCTCGACGAGTGCCGGCAGAACATGCGAGTGGTGCACGAGGAGTCCTTCGGGCCCGTGCTCACCGTGGAGCGCTTCACCGACGAGGACGACGCCGTACGCATCGCCAACGACACCGAGTACGGACTCGCCGGGGCCGTCTGGACGCAGGACGCGGGCAAGGCCCAGCGGGTCGCCCGGCGGCTGCGCCACGGCACGGTGTGGATCAACGACTACCACCCCTATGTGCCGCAAGCGGAATGGGGCGGTTTCGGGCATTCGGGCGTGGGCCGGGAGCTGGGACCGACCGGCCTGAACGAGTACCGAGAGCCCAAGCACATCTGGCAGAACATCCAACCCCGGCCGCAACACTGGTTCCGCGGCTGAACGCCGAGAAGAGGTCGATCGTGACCCCAACACAGACCGAGGCGCCGCAGCGGCGCGGCACCCCCGAGGACTCGGACGGTACTCCGGTCATATCCGTGCGCCGGCTGTGGAAGGTGTTCGGGCCGAAGGCCGAGAAGGTGCCGGAGTCCGAGGAACTGTGCGGCCTCACCCGTCGCGAACTCATGGACCGCACCGGATGCACCGCCGCCGTGCGCGACGTGAACTTCGACGTCCGCAAGGGCGAGGTCTTCGTCGTCATGGGGCTGTCCGGCTCCGGCAAGTCCACGCTGGTGCGATGTCTGACCCGGCTGATCGAACCCACCGCCGGCGAGATCGTCTTCGAGGGCGAGGACATCCGCGACGCGGACGCCAAACGCCTGCGCGACCTGCGCCGCAGCAAGTTCTCCATGGTCTTCCAGCACTTCGGGCTGCTGCCCCACCGCCGCGTCGTCGACAACGTGGCGTTCGGCCTGGAGATCCGCGGCATGAGCAAGGCGGAGCGCACCAGGAGGGCCATGGAGGTCGTCGAACTCGTCGGCCTCTCCGGCTACGAGAACTCCTACCCCGACCAGCTCTCCGGTGGCATGCAGCAGCGCGTCGGCCTCGCCCGGGCACTGGCCGGCGACCCGGACGTCCTCTTCTTCGACGAACCCTTCTCGGCGCTCGACCCGCTGATCCGCCGCGACATGCAGAACGAGGTCATCCGGCTGCACCACGAGGTCGGCAAGACCATGGTGTTCATCACCCACGACCTCTCCGAGGCCCTCAAGCTCGGCGACCGCATCCTCATCATGCGCGACGGCAAGATGGTCCAGTGCGGCACCGGCGACGAACTGGTCGGGGCCCCGGCCGACGACTACGTCCGTGAGTTCGTCAAGGACGTGCCGCGCGGCGACGTGCTCACCCTGCGGTGGATCATGCGCCCCCTGGAGGACGGCGACGCCCTGGACGGCCCCGAGCTGGGCCCGGACGTCGTGGTGCGGGAGGCCACCCGGGCGGTACTGGCGGCCGACAAGCCGGTCAAGGTCATCGAGAACGGCGAACTGCTCGGCATCGTCGGCGACGAGGAGATCCTCGCGGTGGTCGCCGGGCAGGAAGGCGGCATGTGATGACCGTCGCCGTGGAGAAAGCGGGACAACCGCAGAAGCCGGAACCACCCCAGAAGGTCGACGCCCCGCCCCCGGCCGCCACGCCCGCCGCCCGCCTGCGCGGAGTCGGGCGCGGCACGGTCGTGGCCGCGATCCTGATCGCCTGGCTGGTGCTCTTCGCCGTGCTGCGCGGCAAGCAGACGCTGACCCTGGCGGCCGCCGATCTCACCGATCTGCACCGGTGGTTCAACGACGCCAACGACTCGATCGGCGCGAACCGCAACTCCAACCCGCTCTTCCTGTACTTCTTCAACGAGATCCGCCTGGTCATCGACACCCTGGTGACCTTCGTCCAGGAACTGATCTCACAGCCCTCCGCCGGCCGCCCCGTCCCCCAGATCGGCTGGCTCGGCGTCGTCGGCATCGCGGGCTATGTCTCCTGGGCCGTGGGCAACTGGCGGGTCGCCCTCCTGGCCGTGGCCGGCTTCACCTTCTTCGGGCTGCAGGGCCTGTGGCAGGAGAGCATGGACACCCTGGCGCTCACCCTCTCCGCGGTCCTCGTGGCGCTGCTGTTCGCCATCCCGCTGGGCGTGTGGGCGGGGCTCTCCGACCGGTTCAACCGGATCGTCACGCCCTTCCTGGACTTCATGCAGACGATGCCGACCTTCGTCTACCTGGCCCCGCTGACCCTGTTCTTCCTCATCGGCGGCGCCTCCGCGACGATCGCCACCGTGATCTACGCGGCGCCGCCCGCGATCCGCATCACCGCGCACGCCATCCGGTCCGTACCGGAGACCACCGTCGAGGCGGCCGACTCCCTCGGCGCGACCCGGCGGCAGGCACTGCTGAAGGTCCTGCTGCCGATGTCCAAGCGGACCGTGGTGATGGGCGTCAACCAGTCGATCATGGCCGCTCTGGCCATGGTGACCATCGCCGCCCTGATCGACGCGCCCGGCCTCGGCAAGACCGTCATCCAGGCCCTGCAGTCGCTCGACGTGGGCACGGCCTTCAACGCGGGCCTCGCCATCGTCATCATGGCGATCGTCCTCGACCGGGTCACCACCGCCGCCAGCGCGCGCCAGGAGACGGCCCGGCGTTCGGACGGCCGCTCCACCGCCTGGCGGCGGCCGCTGCTGGCCGCCGGCGGCGTGGTCACGGCGGTCCTCGTCTACATGTCGCACACCTATCTGTGGGCGGCCGAGTTCCCCGGCGAGGGCGGCGTCGGCAGCTCCATCGCGAGCGCGGCGGACACCACGACCACCTGGGTGCAGGACAGCCTCTCCGGCCTCACCAACGCCTTCCGCGACGGCATCACCAACGGTCTGCTCAACCCCTTCCAGTCGCTGCTCACCGACTCCCCGTGGTGGCTCGTCGGGGCGGTGCTGATCGCGCTCGGCGCGGTGCTCGGCGGATGGCGTGCCGGTGTCACCGCGGCCGTGTGCGTGGCTCTGCTGGTCGGCACGGGTCTGTGGTCGGACAGCATGACGACACTGGCGTCGACCCTCGTGGCGACGGTGCTGGTGATGGTCCTCGGCATCGTCCTCGGCGTGTGGATGGGGCGCAGCCTCCTGGTGGACCGGGTGCTGCGGCCCACGCTGGACGCGGCGCAGGTCATGCCGCCGTTCGTCTATCTCGTGCCGTTCCTCGCGCTGTTCGGCGCGACCCGCTTCACGGCCATCGTCGCCGCGATCGTCTACGCGGCACCGGTCGCCATCAAGATCATCGCGGACGGGGTGCGGGCCGTGCCCGCGGCCACCGTGGAGGCGGCCACGTCCGCCGGGTGCAACACCTGGCAGATCATCACCAAGGTTCAACTGCCGATGTCACGCAGTGCCCTGACTCTCGCCACCAACCAGGGCCTGATCTATGTGCTGTCGATGGTTGTTGTGGGCGGCCTGGTGGGAGCGGGCGCCCTCGGCTACGACGTCGTGGCCGGATTCTCCCAGGGGCAGCTGTACGGGAAGGGGCTTGCGGCGGGGCTCGCCATCGTCCTTCTCGGAGTCATGTTCGACCGGATCACTCAGGCCGCGGCACGACGTGTGAGCGCGTCATAAGGAGCACTGACCATGGCAACACAGGTACGACAGTGGAGATCCGGCCTGGCCGGACTGGCCGTTCTCGGTCTCGCCCTCACCGCCTGCGGCGGTGCGAAGGTCGGTGAGGACTCCTCGGGCTCGGACAGCTCGGGAAGCTCCGGCAAGTGCGGCACCTTCAACCTGGCCGTCAACCCCTGGGTGGGCTACGAGGCGAACGCGGCGGTCGTCGCGTACGTCGCGGAGCACGACCTCGGCTGCAAGGTCACCAAGAAGGATCTGAAGGAGGAGATCGCCTGGCAGGGCTTCGGGACGGGCGAGGTCGACGCCGTCATCGAGAACTGGGGCCATGACGACCTGAAGAAGAAGTACATCACCGACCAGAAGACCGCCGTCGAGGCCGGCGCGACCGGCAACGAAGGCCTGATCGGCTGGTACGTGCCGCCGTGGCTGGCGAAGGAACACCCGGACATCACCGACTGGAACAACCTCAACAAGTACGCCGACAAGTTCAGGACCTCCGAGTCGGGCGGCAAGGGCCAGCTCCTCGACGGCGACCCCTCGTTCGTCACCAACGACGAGGCCCTGGTGAAGAACCTGAAGCTGGACTTCAAGGTGGTGTACGCGGGCAGCGAGACCGCGCTCATCCAGGCCTTCCGCAAGGCGGAGAAGGACAAGGAATGGGTGATCGGCTACTTCTACGAGCCGCAGTGGTTCATGTCCGAGGTGCCCCTGGTCAAGGTCAAGCTGCCGGAGTACAAGACGGGCTGCGACGCCGACGCGGAGAAGGTCGCCTGCGACTACCCCGTCTACAAGCTCGACAAGATCGTCAGCACGAAGTTCGCCGAGTCGGGCAGCCCGGCCTATGACCTGGTGAAGAACTTCAACTGGACGAACGACGACCAGAACGTGGTGGCCAAGTACATCGCCGTGGACAAGATGACACCCGAGGCGGCGGCCGAGAAGTGGGTCAAGGCCAACCGGGAAAAGGTCGACGCCTGGATCAAGTGACCCGAGGCGGTACCGCGGTCGAACATGCCCGGTGGGCGGCGTGCACAGGTGTGCGCCGCCCACCGGGCATAGCCGTGTTCAGGGGCCGTTTTCCCCGGTCGCGGACCCCTTGACACCTCCTCCCCGAGGCGGGCACATTGAGTTGCGCAACCTGAACCATGTTGCGCAGACAGCAACTGAACCGGCTGGACATAGTTTTCAATCGGAGGTGCGGCGATGGCGGGACCCCGAGTGGTCATCATCGGAGCGGGCGTCGTTGGCGCGGCACTCGCGGACGAGATCTCCGCGCGCGGCTGGACCGAAGTGACCGTGGTCGACCAGGGCCCGCTCCCCGCCACCGGGGGCTCCTCTTCACACGCCCCGGGCCTGGTCTTCCAGACGAACCCTTCCAAGACCATGACCGAGCTGGCGCGCTACACCGTCGAGAAGTTCTGCTCCCTCGACGTCGACGGCCAGCCCTGCTTCCTCCAGGTCGGCGGCCTCGAAGTGGCCACCACCCCCGAGCGGCTGACCGAACTGCGGCGCCGCCACGGCTGGATCACCGCCTGGGGCATCGAGTCCCGGCTGCTGAGCGCCGACGAATGCGTCGAGCAGCATCCGCTGGTCAACCGCGACAAGGTCCTCGGCGGCCTCCTCGTCCCGACCGACGGCCTCGCCAAGGCCGTCCTCGCCGTCGAGGCTCAGATCCGCCGGGCCACCGAGCGCGGTGTGACCTTCCTGGCCCGCCACGAGGTCCTCGACGTCCTGCACACCGACGGCGAGGTGACCGGCGTCCGCACCGACCAGGGCGATCTGGAAGCCGACATCGTCGTGTGCTGCGCCGGCATCTGGGGCCCGAAGATCGCCCGCATGGTGGGCATGAACCTCCCCCTCACCCCGCTCGCCCACCAGCTCGCCTGGACCGGCCCGGTACCGGCGCTGGCCGGCCAGACCGAGGAGGCGGTGCGCCCGATCCTGCGCCACCAGGACGCCGACCTCTACTACCGCGACCGCTTCGACGGCCTCGGCATCGGCTACTACGGCCACCGCCCCATGCCCATCACCGCCGACGACATCCTCTCCGTCGACGAGGCCGACGAGATGCCGTCCGTCCTGAAGTTCACCGAGGAGGACTTCGAGGACGCCTGGACCGAGACGCGGTCCCTGCTGCCGGCGACGGCGGAGGCCAAGGTCGAGGAGGGCATCAACGGCCTGTTCTCCTTCACCACCGACGGCTACCCGCTCCTCGGCGAGTCCCCGGACGTCAAGGGCTTCTGGGTCGCCGAGGCCGTGTGGGTCACCCACTCGGCGGGCGTGGGCCGGGCCGTCGCCGAATGGCTGGTCGACGGCTACTGCTCCTCCTTCGACCTGCACGAGTGCGACGTCAACCGCTTCGAGCCGCACCAGCTGTCCCCGGAGTACGTCCTCGCCCGCGACTGCCAGAACTTCGTCGAGGTCTACGACATCCTCCACCCCCTCCAGCCCTCCGGGGACCCGCGCCCCATCCGCACCAGCCCCTTCCACGCCCGCCAGAAGGAGCACGGCGCGTTCTTCCTGGAGGCGAACGGCTGGGAGCGCCCCCAGTGGTACGAGGCGAACGCCGCACTGGTCGAAGGCCGCAGCATCCCCACCCCGGGAGACTGGGCCGCGCGGTACTGGTCGCCCATCGTCGGCGCGGAGGCCCAGGCCACCCGCGAGACCGTCGCGATGTACGACATGACGGCCCTCAAGCGCCTGGAGGTCACCGGCCCCGGTGCCGCCGACTTCCTGGAGCGGCTGGTGACGAGCAAGGTCGCCAAGTCCGTCGGCTCGGTCACGTACACCCTGCTCCTGGACCACGACGGCGGCATCCGCAGCGACATCACCGTCGCCCGCCTCGCCCGTGACGTCTTCCAGGTCGGCGCCAACGGCAACCTCGACCTCGACTGGTTCACCCGCCACCTCCCCGCCGACGGCACGGTCCAGGTCCGCGACATCACCCCCGGCACCTGCTGCATCGGCCTGTGGGGCCCCCTTGCCCGCAAGGTCCTCCAGCCCCTGACGGACGAGGACTTCACCAACGACGGCCTGAAGTACTTCCGCGCCAAGAGCGCCCACATCGGCTCCGTCCCCGTCACCGCGATGCGCCTGTCGTACGTCGGCGAACTCGGCTGGGAGCTGTACACCACGGCCGACCTGGGACAGAAGCTGTGGGACACGCTCTGGGCCGCCGCCCAGCCGCTCGGCGGCGTCATCGCCGGACGGGGCGCCTTCAACAGCCTCCGCCTGGAGAAGGGCTACCGCTCCTTCGGCACCGACATGACGTACGAGCACGACCCCTACGAGGCCGGCGTCGGCTTCGCCGTCAAGCTCGACAAGGGCGACTTCATCGGCAAGGCGGCCCTGGAGCGCCGCAAGGCCGACGTACGGCGCAAGCTGACGTGTCTCACGATCGACGACCCGCAGTCGGTCGTCATGGGCAAGGAGCCGGTGTACGACGGCGACCGGGCCGTCGGCTACGTCACCAGCGCCGCCTACGGCTACACCATCGGCAAGGGCATCGCGTACGCGTGGCTGCCGACGGAGCTGACGGTGCCCGGGACCGCCTTGCACATCGGCTACTTCGACCAGCGCGTCGAGGCGGTCGTCGCCGAGGAGCCCCTGTTCGACCCGACCATGTCCCGCCTTCGTGGCTAGCCCTGGGGAAGGGGTACCGCCGGTGACCGCACAACTCCTGGACGGGAAGGCGACCGCTGCCGCCATCCGTCGTGAACTCGCCGAGCGCGTGGCCAAGTCGACCGCCACCGGCGGCCGGCCGCCCGGCCTCGGTACCGTCCTCGTCGGCGACGACCCCGGCAGCCGTGCCTACGTCGCCGGCAAGCACAGGGACTGCGCGCAGGTGGGCATCGCCTCACTGCGCCGGGAGCTGCCCGCCGACGCCACGCAGCGGCAGGTCGAGGACGTCATCGACGAGCTCAACGCCGACCCGGCCTGCACCGGCTACATCGTCCAGCTCCCGCTGCCGCGTCACCTGGACGCCAACGCCGTACTGGAACGCATGGACCCGGCCAAGGACGCCGACGGCCTGCACCCCGTCAGCCTCGGCCGGCTCACCCTCGGTGTCGAGGCCCCGCTGCCCTGCACCCCGCGGGGCATCGTGGAACTACTCCGCCGCTACGAGGTGCCCCTCGCCGGTGCGCGGGTCTGTGTGATCGGACGCGGCATCACCGTGGGACGGCCCATCGGCCTGCTCCTCACCCGCAAGTCCGAGAACGCCACCGTCACCCTCTGCCACACCGGGACGACGGGCCTGGCCTGGCACGTGCGCGAGGCGGACATCGTCATCGCCGCGGCCGGCTCACCCGGGCTGATCACCAAGGACATGCTGCGCCCCGGCGCGGCCGTCCTGGACGTCGGCATCACCCGCACCGACGAGGGGCTCGTCGGCGATGTGCACCCGGACGCCGCCCAGGTCGCCGGATGGCTCGCGCCGATGCCCGGGGGCGTGGGACCCATGACGCGGGCGATGCTCCTCGCGAACGTCGTCGAGGCCTCCGAGAGGAACGCGAACGCCGTATGAACGCGAATCCCGTATGAACGCGCCCGCGTCCCACCACCCGCTCTGTCCGCACCTTCCACCCGACGGAGACGTCCGATGAGCCCCCGTACCCCCGGCGCCGAACTGCCCGAACACCCCGACTGGCTGTGGCGCACACCGGAGCCGAAGCGCGGTTACGACGTGATCGTCGTGGGCGGCGGCGGACACGGCCTCGCCACCGCCCACTACCTGGCGAAGAACCACGGCATCACCAATGTCGCCGTGCTGGAGAAGGGCTGGCTGGCGGGCGGCAACATGGCCCGCAACACCACCATCATCCGCTCCAACTACCTGTGGGACGAGAGCGCCGGCATCTACGAGCACGCCCTCAAGCTGTGGGAGGGCCTGGCCGACGAGCTCGACTACCCGATCCTCTTCTCCCAGCGCGGTGTGCTGAACCTCGCCCACAGCCTCCAGGACGTCCGGGACAGCGTGCGCCGGGTGGAGGCCAACCGCCTCAACGGCGTGGACGCGGAGTGGCTCGACGCGGACGGCGTCAAGGAAGTCTGCCCGATCGTCAACATCTCCCCGGACGTGCGCTACCCGGTCCTGGGCGCCACCTACCAGCCCCGGGCAGGCATCGCCAAGCACGACCACGTCGCCTGGGGCCTGGCCCGCTCGGCCGACGCCGCCGGGATCGACATCATCCAGAACTGCGAGGTCACCGGCCTGGACGTGGTCGGCGGCCGGGTGGTCGGCGTCCGGACGAACCTGGGCCCGATCGCGGCGGGCAAGGTGGCCCTCTGCTCGGCGGGCCACACCTCGGTCCTCGCGGCGATGGCGGGCATCGAACTCCCCCTCCAGAGCCACCCCTTGCAGGCCCTGGTCTCGGAGCTGCTGGAGCCGGTCCACCCGACGGTCGTCATGTCCAACGCGGTCCACGTGTACGTCAGCCAGGCCCACAAGGGCGAGCTGGTCATGGGCGCGGGCATCGACTCGTACAACTCCTACACGCAGCGCGGCGCCTTCCACATTATCGAGGAGCAGATGTCGGCGGCCCTGGAGCTCTTCCCGGTCTTCGCCCGCGCCCATGTACTGCGCACCTGGGGCGGCATCGTCGACGTCAGCCCCGACGCCTCCCCGATCATCGGCCTCACCCCGGTCGACAACCTCTACCTCAACTGCGGCTGGGGAACGGGCGGTTTCAAGGCCACCCCGGGCGTCGGCTGGGTCTACGCCCACACCATCGCCCACGACAGCCCCCACCCCCTCAACGCCCCCTTCTCGCTCGACCGTTTCACCACCGGCGCGCTCGTCGACGAGCACGGCGCGGCCGCGGTGGCCCACTAGGGAGCCCAACGATGCTGCTCATCACCTGCCCGTGGTGCGGGCCCCGCGACGAGGCCGAGTTCCACTACGGCGGCCAGGCCCATGTGCCGTACCCCGAGACCCCGTCGGCCCTCACCGACGAGGAGTGGGCCCGCTACCTCTTCTTCCGCGACAACGCCAAGGGCCCGTTCGCCGAGCGCTGGAGCCACGCGGCGGGCTGCCGCAAGTGGTTCAACGCGGTACGGGACACCTCGACGAACGAGATCCTGGCGGTGTACCGGGCGGGGGAGCCCCGCCCGGCAACGGAGGAACTGAAGCGCGCGGTCACTCAGGCCGGTGCAGCCACGGTTCAGCCGAGCCCGGCACCACCAGCCCGTCCGGCGCTTGAGGACGAGGCCGTTCAGGCTGAAGGGGGGTCTGGGGGCGCAGCCCCCGGGGATGGGACGGGTAGGGGCGGCGGGGGCGAGGAAACCCAACCGTTCCGCCACGCGACCCGCGGCAGAATCGACCGCGACACCCCCCTCACCTTCACCTTCGACGGCACCGCGTACCAGGGCTACCGAGGCGACACCCTCGCCTCCGCCCTCCTCGCCAACGGCGTCGTCCAGACCGGCACCAGCATCAAACTCGGCCGCCCCCGAGGCATCTTCTCGGCCGGCGTCGAGGAACCCAACGCCGTGATCCAGATCGAGGAACCCTTCCCCGAGCCCATGCTCCCCGCGACAGCCGTCGAGCTGTACGACGGCCTCGTCGCGAGCGGCCTCCCCGGCCAGGGCCGCCTCGCCACCGCCCCCGACCCGGCCCGCTACGACGCCGTACACGCCCACTGCGACCTGCTCGTCGTCGGCGCGGGCCCGGCCGGCCTCGCGGCCGCGGCGGCGGCAGCGAGGAGCGGCGCCCGCGTCATCGTCGCCGACGACCAGCCGGAACCGGGCGGCAGCCTCCTGGGCACGGGCGAACACCTCGACTGGGCCGAGGAGATCGCCGCACAACTCGACACCGCCCCCGAGGTCCGCGTCCTGCGCCGCACCACCGTCTTCGGCTACTACGACGACAACCACCTCCTCGCCGTCGAACGCCGCACCAACCATCTGGGCGCGGACGCCCCCGAGAACGTCTCCCGCGAACGCGTCTGGCGCATCCGCGCCCGTCGCGTCGTCCTCGCCACCGGCGCCCACGAGCGCTCACTCGCCTTCGCGGACAACGACCGCCCGGGCGTGATGCTGGCCGCCTCCGCCCGCACCTACGCCAACCGCCACGGCGTCCTGCCCGGCCGCCACGCGGTCGTCTTCACCACCAACGACAGCGCCTACGCGGCGGCCCTGGATCTCGCCGCGGCGGGCGTGGACGTCACGGCGATCGTCGACACCCGCCCCGAACCGGGGGAGTGGGCGCGACGCGCCCGCGAGGCCGGCATCGAGGTGCTGGCCGGACACGCCGTCACCGGCACGGAGGGCGACACACGCCTCACCGCCGTGACGGTCGCGCCCTACGGGGAGTCCACGGGGCGGCGGCAGTTCGCCGCCGACCTGCTGCTGGTCTCCGGCGGCTGGAACCCGGTGGCCCACCTGTTCAGCCAGGCGGGCGGCAAACTACGACACGACGAGGCGCTGGGCTCCTTCGTCCCCGACACCTGCCGTCAGGCGGTCGAGGTCGCGGGCAGCGCGAGCGGCGTGTTCGACCTCGCCGACGTGCTCGCCCAGGGCGCGGCCGCCGGTGCCCGCGCGATCGAGGCCGAGGGCTACACCCCGCAGGCCCCCCGCCTGCCGCAGGTGTCCGCACGGCCCCAGACGCCGCCCATGCACGTGTACGTCGTCCCGGGCGCCTCGGGCGCACCCCGCTTCGTCGACCTCCAACGCGATGTCACCGTCGACGACCTGGCCCGCGCGACCGGCGCCGGTATGCGCTCGGTCGAGCACACCAAGCGCTACACCACGGCCGGCACCGCCAACGACCAGGGCAAGACCTCCGGAGTCCTGGCCAGCGGTGTCGTCGCCGAACTGCTCGGCGTGGACGTCTCCGCGCTCGGCACGACGACCTTCCGTCCCCCCTACACCCCCGTCTCCTTCGCCACGCTCGCGGGCCGCGACCGAGGCGCGCTGCACGACCCGATCCGCACGACGGCCCTGCACGGATGGCATGCCGAGCACGGCGCCCTCTTCGAGAACGTCGGCCAGTGGAAGCGCCCTTGGTACTACCCGCGAGACGGCGAGGACATGGAGACGGCCGTGCTGCGCGAGTGCGCCGCCGCCCGCGACGGTGTCGCCTTCATGGACGCCTCCACCCTCGGCAAGATCGACGTCCAGGGCCCGGACGCCGGCGTCTTCCTCGACCTGCTCTACACCAACATGATGAGCACCCTGAAGGTCGGCATGATCCGCTACGGCGTCATGTGTCGCCCCGACGGCATGGTCTTCGACGACGGCACCGTCATCCGCCTCGACCGGGACCGCTTCCTGGTCACCACCACGACCGGGAACGCGGCGGCCGTACTGGACTGGATGGAGGAGTGGCTGCAGACCGAGTGGCCCGAACTGAAGGTCCACTGCACGTCCGTGACCGAGCAGTGGGCCACGGTCGCCCTCGTCGGCCCGCGCTCCCGCGAGGTCCTGGGCGGGCTCGCGCCCGGACTGGCCGTGTCCAACGACGACTTCCCGTTCATGGCATGGCGGGAGACCACGGTCGCCGGCATCGAGGCCCGGGTCTGCCGGATCAGCTTCTCCGGCGAACTCGCCTACGAGATCAACGTGTCACCGTGGCAGGCCCTCACCCTCTGGCAGGCGCTGTACGAGGCCGGTGCCCCGTACGGCATCACCCCGTACGGCACCGAGACCATGCACGTCCTGCGCGCCGAGAAGGGCTACCCGATCATCGGCCAGGACACCGACGGCACGGTCACCCCCCAGGACCTCGGCATGAACTGGGTGGTCTCGAAGAAGAAGCCCGACTTCATCGGCAAGCGCTCCCACGCCCGCGCCGAGACCCTGCGCCCCGACCGCAAACACCTGGTCGGCCTCCTCCCCGAGGACCCCGGGACCTTCCTCCCGGAAGGCACCCATCTGGTCGCCGACAGCGTGCTGCCCGCGCCGCCCGTCCCGATGCTCGGCCACGTCACCTCCAGCTACCGCAGTGCCGCCCTCGGCCGGACCTTCGCGCTCGCCCTGATCAAGGGCGGCCGGGACCGCATCGGCGAGCGGCTGTACGCCCCCGTGGGCGACCGGCTGGTCCCGGTGACCGTCGCGAGCCCCGTCCTCTACGACCCCGAGGGAGCCCGTCGCGATGGCTGACACCGCCCTTACCTCCCCGCCCCGCAGCCCCCTGGCGCACGCCGCCGACCGCCTGGCCGCCGCCACCCGCACCTCTGGGGGCGCGATCCGGCTGGCCGAACTCCCCTTCCTGGCCCAGCTCGACGTGCGCCTCGACGCCAAGGGCGCGGCGGCCGACGCCATCGGCCTCGCCCTGGACCTCCCACTGCCCCTCGAACCCAACACGGTCGTCCCCGCCGGGGAGCTGACCGCGCTGTGGCTCGGCCCGGACGAGTGGCTGCTCGTGGGCCCGCCCGGCAGCGAGCGGGACCTGGAGAGCCGTATCCGTACGGCGGCGGGAGACGAATTCGTCTCCGTCACCGACGTCTCCGCCCAGCGCACCACACTCCTCGTCACCGGCCCCCGCGCCCGCGACCTCCTGGCCCACGGCTGCACCCTGGACCTGCATCCCCGCGCCTTCGGCGCCGGACGCTGCGCCCAGACCACCCTGGGCCGCACCCAGATCGTCCTGGTCGCCCGGGACGAACCCAGCGCCGGATTCTGGGTCCTGGTCCGTGGGTCCTTCGCCGGCTATCTGACCGATTGGCTGCTGGACGCGGCGACGGAATACGTCTGACGGAATAAGCGGACGACCTCAGTGAGGTGAGCCCGACACTGCTGTGGGGAGCCGCTCAGCGGCTCCCCACAGCAGTGTCGTCGGTGCGTCGCCCTCAGCACTCGATGATGTTGACCGCCAGCCCGCCCCGCGCCGTCTCCTTGTACTTGACGCTCATGTCGGCGCCGGTGTCCTTCATCGTCTTG
>NZ_JBSFVC010000040.1:0-71431 GCF_053592095.1 Streptomyces sp. NPDC002787
CGTGAACTCGCCGCCGTGCACACCCGCGGTGACGACGACCCGGGGGCCGGGGCGGGAGCCGTTGACCAGGGTCAGCGGGATGTCGACGGTGAGGGTGCCGAGGTCCGCCCGGACACTACCGCGCGCCTTGGTGCCCGGCTGGGCCTGAATGGAGCCGACGGAGAGGGTGACGTCGTTCATGGTCATGCCTCCGTGCGGCCGACGGTGGAGATGAAGTCGATGGGCTGGGGCGAGGTGCCGTCCAGCGCCAGGTCGGCGGCGATGTCGCCGAAGGCGGGCGAGAGCTTGAAGCCGTGGCCGGAGAAGCCGGCGAGCAGGATGACGTTCTCGGCGCCGGGCAGGGGGCCGACCAAGGGGCGGCTGCTCTCGGTGTAGCCCTCCATGTAGACGGAGAGCCGGGTCGGGTCCGGGTGCAGGTCGGGCAGGTAGCGCCCGATCAGCTCGGAGAAGATCTCCAGCTCCTCGGGGTGCACGGTCCGGTCCAGCTGGTTCGGGTCGCCGGCGGGCCTGTGCAGGGCGCGGGAGAGGCCGAGCTTGACGGAGATGCCGTCCGGGGAGGGCAGGCCGTAGCAGTGGGTGGGTGCCGTGCGGATGAAGGCGGGGCGCTCCTCGCCGAACCAGGCGTCGGGCGTGGTGGGCACGTACCAGGCGCTGACGAGGCGGCGGACGTCCACCTCCCACGGCAGGTCGGGCAGCAGGTCGTTGACCCAAGGGCCTGGGGTGACGACGGCCGTGTCGAAGCGTTCGCTGCCCGTGTCGGTGCGGATCTCGACGCCGTTCGCGACGGGGACGATCTCGCGGACCGTGCTGTAGCGGTGGATGACGGCGCCCAGCTGCTCGGCGCGGCGGGCGGCGGTCTGGATGGTCAGTTCGGGGCGGATGAAGCCGGCGCGGCGGTCGAGCACGGCCGCGTCGCCGTCCTCGATGCGGTACTGGGGGAACCGCTTGGCCAGCAGCTCGGCGTCGAGTACCTCGTGGTCGAGGCCGTGCTCCGCGATGGACTGCAGGACGGTGTCCATCTGCTGGTGCGAGGTCGGCCCCATCAGCAGACATCCGGTCAGCCGGCGCAGCTCACGGCCGGTCTCCTGCTGCAGCTGCTCCCAGAGGGCGTCGGCGTGCTTGAGCAGCGGGACGTAGCGGGAGTCCTCGAAGTGGGCGCTGCGGAAGATCCGGGTCTCACCGCCGGCGGCGCTGCGGTCGTGGCCGGGGGCGTACCGGTCGTATCCGACGACCTCGGCGCCGCGGGCCGCCAGCCGCCAGGCGGCCTGGCTGCCCATCGTTCCGACGCCGACGACGGCGACGCGCTTCCTGGCAGCTGACACAGGACTTTCCTTTCGTATCGCCGAGGCGCATGCTGGGCGCCCGACGTGAGGCTGGCCGATTCGAGGTGGTTTGGACGGGGGGGCCGGGCCCGGTCTTCGGGCTCCTCGGCTCACAGCCGCCGTGTCTCGCGGTGCCGGCCCTCTTCTTCGGAATCCCTTCCGCTGGGCCGTGCCACATTGTGGAACGCCGTGCTAGAATCTGGCACGAGAATGACAGCGGCTCGGAGGGGAGTCAAGAGGGTGTCCATCAGAAATTCTGAGGATTAACAGGGGGAAACCGGATGGAAATGAAGAGCGTGACCAGGTCGTTGCGCATCCTGGAGGCGGTCGCCCAGCACCAGCCGGTCACCGTCGGGGAGTTGACGAAGCTCTTCGGTCTCCCGAAGTCGACCGTGCAGCGCACGCTGGTCACCCTGGCCGAGGCGGGCTGGCTGCGCGCGAACCGCAGGGACACCACGCGCTGGGAGATCGGCGCCCGGGTGCTGGCCGTACGACCCGCCGCCCTCCAGGGCTCCAGCCTGTTCGCCGCCGCCCGCGAGCCCATGATCCGGCTCCGGGACACGGTCAACGAGACCATCCACCTCTCGGTGCCCGACGCGCTGCAGTGCATGGTCGTGGTGGACCGCGTCGACTGCGACCACCCCGTACGGACCTTCCACAGCATCGGTGACACCTCGCCGCTGCACGCGACCGCCGTCGGGCGGGTGATCCTCGCCCACCTGCCGAAGCGGGACGTCGAGGAACTCGTCGCGCAGGGACTGGAGCGCTTCAGCGACACCACCCCCGCCGACCCCGACGACCTGCGCGCCGAGCTGGACCGGATCCGCGCCGACGGTTACGCGATCAACCGGAACCAGTTCCGGCCGGGCGTCTGCGCCGTCGCCGCTCCCGTGCTCGACGAGAGCGGCACACCGCTGGCCGCCGTGGCGGTCTCGATGCCCGACTCCCGGTACGACGAGGACCGGGCACCCGAGTGGGGCGGCCTCGTCGCCGGCACGGCGGCGGAGATCAGCGGACGCCTCTTGGGCGCCTAGCGCGCACCATCTCGCGCACCATGTTCTGAGCAGTGGGGCCCGGGAGGGCCCCGGACCGGCAGGGGCCGGCTCGCACGCGTCGCGTCGTGCGGGCCGGCCCTTTACGCATGTCAGGGCGGTGGCCCGCGCCCCGGGTCCGACGGGGGGAGGTCCCGGACCCGGGGCGGCCACCCCGCGCGGCACGGCCGGAGGGGGCCAGGGGCTGCCGCCGGACGCCGCGAGGGTCATCGGATTCACTACGCCTCCATGCCGTATTGTGGAACGCCATGCTAGAATCCGGCATGGATCATGCCCACGGCTCCGGAGGGGAGTCAAGAGGTGAGCACGACGAAGGCACGCGACTGAGGGGGGCACCCGATGGAAATGAAGAGCGTCACCAGGTCTCTGCGCATCCTGGAGGCGGTGGCCCGGCATCAGCCCGTGACCGTGGGCGAGCTGACGAAGCTCTTCGGCCTGCCGAAGTCGACCGTGCAGCGCACCCTGGTCACGCTCAACGAGGCGGGCTGGCTCCGTGCCAACCGCAGGGACACCACGCGCTGGGAGATCGGCGCCCGGGTGCTGGCCGTACGACCCGCCGCCCTCCAGGGCTCCAGCCTGTTCGCCGCCGCCCGCGAGCCCATGATCCGGCTCCGGGACACGGTCAACGAGACCATCCACCTCTCGGTGCCCGACGCGCTGCACAGCATGGTCGTCGTCGACCGGGTCGACTGCGACCACGCCGTACGGACCTTCCACACCATCGGTGACACCTCGCCCCTGCACGCCACGGCCGCCGGGCACGCGATCCTCGCCCATCTCCCGAACCCCGACGTCGACGAGTTCGCGACGGGCACGTTCGAGGGGTACGGCGAGGAGACCATCACCGACCCCAGGGAGCTGCGCACGGAGCTCCAGCGCGTCAGGGAGCGTGGCTACGCGGTCAACCACAACCAGTACCTCCAGGGTGTCTGCGCCATCGCGGCACCCGTCCTGGACGGCGACGGCGTCCCGCTGGCCGCCGTGGCCGCCTCCCTGCCCGACTCCCGCTTCGAGCCGGACCGGCTCGAGGAGCTGGGCCGACTGGTGACCGACACGGCAACGGAGATCACCGCGCGCCACCTGCGCTGAGGAGTCCGGCTCCGCCCGGACCGGCCTGCGTGGAGCACACCCCGCGCCTGGGCCGGACCGGCATGCGCGGAGCACACTCAGCACCTGGCCCGGCCGGCCAGCGCGCATCACGCCACGCCCGCGTCGGCGCGCAGCGCACCACACCCGGCTCGGCGCCCGGCGCAGCGCACACACACCCGGCCCGGCGCCCCACGCACCCCACCTGGACCGGACGGCCAAGCCGCCGGCCCCGCAGGTCGGCCGAGCCCGGTCCTGACCCCGTGCCCGGCCTGAGGACGGAGCGGCCGGGCACGGGGGGGGCCCGCGGTGCGCGATGACGGCGTATGTCAGGGCAGGACTGCCGCCGTCATCGCACGGGCACCGCGAGGTACTGGTACTCCAGGAACTCCTCGATCCCGACCCGGCCGCCCTCGCGGCCCAGCCCGGACTGCTTGACGCCGCCGAAGGGGGCGGCCGGGTTGGAGACGAGGCCGGTGTTGAGGCCGACCATGCCGACCTCCAGGCGTTCGCTGACGCTCAGGGCGCGGTCGAGTCCCTCGGTGAAGACGTAGCCGACGAGGCCCCAGGGGGTGTCGTTGGCGCGGCGGATCACCTCGTCCTCGTCGTCGAAGGTGAGGATCGCCGCGACGGGGCCGAAGATCTCCGTGTCCATCAGACGGCTGTCGGAGGCGACGTCCGTCAGCACGGTCGGCGGGTAGAAGCAGCCCGGCCCCTCGGGCGTACGGCCGCCGACGAGCACCCGGGCACCGCGCTCCACCGCGTCGGCCACCAGTTCCTCGACCTTGCCCCGTCCGGTCCTGTCGATCAGCGGGCCGACGTCGACGCCGTCCCGGGTGCCCGGGCCCACGACCAGCGCCCCCATGCGTTCGGCCAGGCGCCGCCCGAACTCCTCCACCACGGAGGTGTGGACGAAGAACCGGTTGGCGGCCGTGCACGCCTCGCCCATGTTGCGCATCTTGGCGACCATCGCGCCATCGACCGCCTTATCCAGGTCGGCGTCCTCGAAGACAATGAACGGCGCGTTCCCGCCCAGCTCCATCGAGGTCCGTACGACAGCGTCCGCGCTCTGGGCCAGAAGCAGCCGCCCGACGCCCGTGGAGCCGGTGAAGGAGAGCTTGCGAATCCGCCCGCCGCGCAGGAGCGGTTCGCACACCTCCCCCGCACGGGAGGTGGTGACGACGTTGAGCACGCCGTCCGGCAGCCCGGCCTCCTTGAGGATCGCGGCGAGCGCCAGGCTGGACAGAGGGGTCTGCGGGGCCGGCTTGAGCACCATCGTGCAGCCGGCGGCGATCGCCGGGCCGATCTTGCGGGTGCCCATGGCCAGCGGGAAGTTCCACGGGGTGATCAGCAGACAGGGGCCGACCGGGCGGCGCGAGAGCAGCATGCGGTTACGGCCGTCGGGCAGGACGCCGTGTCCGCCGTCGATACGGACGGCCTCCTCGGAGAACCAGCGGAAGAACTCCGCCGCGTACGCCACCTCTCCCCTGGCCTCGGCCAGCGGCTTGCCCATCTCGGACGTCATCAGGTGGGCCAGCTCGTCGGTGCGCTCGACGATGATCTCGTAGGCCCGGCGCAGGATCTCGCTGCGGACCCGGGGCGCCGTACGGGCCCACTCCTCCTGCGCCCGGACGGCCGCCTCCTCGGCACGCTGGGCGTCCTTGGCGCCCGCGTCGGCGACGTGGCAGAGGATCTCCCCGGTCGCCGGGTCGTCGACGGGCATGGTGGCGCCGTCCACGGCGTCCACCCAGGCCCCGCCGATGAACAACTGCGTGGGTGTGTCGGTCATGGGGTTCCTCCTGGTCGAGCGGCTTGATCGGCGGTGGGGTCGAGCAGTTCCGCGAGGTGCAGGGCACGGATGCCCCGGTCACCGGCGAGGTGGTCGATCTGGGTGGCGCAGCTGAAGCCGTCGGCCACGACGACGGTCCGTCCCTCGGCGCCGGTGTCGGTGTCGATGTCGTCGAGGCGTGGCTTGAGGGCCAGGTCGGCGACGGCCATCGAGGTGTCGTAGTGCTGGGCCTCGAAGCCGAAGTTCCCGGCGAGCCCGCAGCAGCCCTCGGCCTCGTCGACCTTCCGTACGCCGAGGCGGCCGAGCAGATCGCGGGGGTGGCTGCCCTTGAAGGTGGCGTACTCGTGGCAGTGGGTCTGCAGGACGACCTGGTCCGGCAGCTCCGGCGGGGTCCAGTCCGGCGCGGCCAGGTCGGTCAGGGCGCCGGTGAGGGTGTGGACGCGGGCCGCGACGCGCCGGGCGGCATCGGTGTCGAGCAGTTCGGGCACGTCGCGCTTGAGGGCGGCGGCGCAGCTGGGTTCGGCCACCACGATGGGCCGGTCGTCGCCGTTGTCGAGGTGGGCGACGGTACGGGCCATGACGCGGCGGGCGGTGGACAGCTGCCCGGTGCTCACCCAGGTCAGGCCGCAGCACAGGCCGTCCTCGGCCGTGCAGGGGATGCCGGCGCCGGCGAGCACGCGGCTCGCGGCGCCCGCGACCTCGGGGCGGAAGGCGCGGGTGAAGCTGTCGACGAAGAACACGGCCTTGGCCGGCTCCGTGGACTTCGCCGCACGCAGGGTCCTGCGCAGCGCGCGCCGGGAGGCGAAGGCCGGTATCCGGCGCTTCGTCGTCACCCCGCCGAGGCGGGCGAGCAGCGTGCCGACCGGCCCGCGCAGCAGCGCGTTCAGCGGGCGGGCGGCGAATCCGGCCAGGGCCGAGGTCAGCGGCAGCCATCCCAGGGAGTAGTGCGAGCGGGGTCGCACGCGGCCCTTGTAGTGCTGGTGCAGGAACTCCGCCTTGTACGTGGCCATGTCGACGCCGACCGGGCAGTCGCTGGAGCACGCCTTGCAGGACAGGCACAGGTCGAGGGCGTCGCGCACCTCCGTCGAGCGCCAGCCGTCCTCGACCGTGCCGCCGCGCACCATCTCCTGGAGCATCCGGGCCCGGCCGCGGGTGGAGGCGTTCTCCTCGCCGGTGGCCCGGTAGCTGGGACACATCACGCCGCCCGCGTCGCTGCGGCAGCGGCCGACGCCGACACAACGGCGTACCGCGCCCGCGAAGCCGTCCTCGTCGTGCGGGAAGCTGAACGTCGTTTCAAGGAGCGGGAGTTCGCGAAGTGCCAGGTCGGCGTCGAGCGGGGCGGGCGCCACGATGACGCCCGGGTTGAGCAGCCCCTCGGGGTCGAAGATCTCCTTGAAGGCGGCGAACGTCCGGATCATCCGGTGGCTGTACATGACCTCCAGCAGCTCACCGCGCGCCCGCCCGTCACCGTGCTCGCCCGACAGCGAGCCGCCGTGCTCGACGACCAGGGCCGCGGCTTCGGAGAGGAACCGGCGTGCGGCCGTCCGGCCGGTGTCCGTGGCGAAATCGAAGTCGATGCGCACATGGACACAGCCGGCGCCGAAGTGGCCGTAGAGCACCCCGGTCAGGCCGTGGGAGGCCAGCAGCTCGCGGAAGTCCCGCAGGTAGGCGGCCAGGTTCTCGGGCGCGACCGCCGCGTCCTCCCAGCCGGGCCACGACTCCCCGCCGTCCACCAGACGGGCGGCGAGGCCGGCCCCGTCCTCGCGGACCCGCCACAGCGAGCGCCGCTCGGCAGGGCTCTCCACCACCCGGCCGCCGGTCATCCGGCCCTGTGCCTTGAGCACGTCCAGCAGTTCGGCGGCACGGGCGTCGACCGACGCCTGGTCGTCGCCGTCGAGCTCGACGTACAGCCAGGCCCGCCCCTCGGGCAGCCCGGTGACGGAGTCCGGGCCGCGCCGGGCGCGCATCGTGGCGACGATCGCCTCGTCCATGCCCTCCACGGCGGTGGGGTTCCAGCGCAGGATCTCCGGGACGTCCTCGGCGGCGTCCACGACGTCGTCGTAGCCGAGCGTCAGCAGCGTGGAAGCCTGTGCGGTCGCCACCAGGCGGACCGTCGCGGCGGTGACGACCGCACAGGAGCCCTCGGTGCCCACCAGGGCGCGGGCCATGTCGAACCCGTGCTCGGGCAGCAGGTGGTGCAGCTGGTAGCCGGAGACCTGGCGCGGAAGGCGGCCCAGCTCGGTGCGGATCGGCGCCAGGTTGGCGTCGATCAGGCGTCGTACGTCCGCTTCCAGCTCGGCGACACGACGGGTGGCCTCCTCGTCCCCCGGGTCGGCCGCGCGCAGGCCGGTGCGGTCGGCGACGGCGCGCACGCCGTCGGCCGTCACGATCTCCAGCGCCTCGATGTGGGTGCTGGTACGCCCGTGCCGCACCGACCGGTTGCCGCACGCATCGTTGCCGATCATGCCGCCGAGCGTGCAGCGGCTGTGCGAGGACGGGTCGGGGCCGAAGGTGAGCCCATGCAGGGCGGTCGCGCCGCGCAGCGCGTCCAGGACCACACCGGCCTCGACACGCGCAGTTCCCGCTTCGGGGTCGATGTCCAGGATGCCGTTCATGTAGCGGGAGAAGTCCAGGACGACGCCCGGTCCGACCGCGTTGCCCGCCATGCTGGTGCCGCCGCCGCGCGCGGTGACGGGGACGCCCGTCTCCCGGCAGGCCCGCACCACCGCGACCACGTCGTCGGCGCCACGAGGGAACACCACGGCCCGCGGCGGGACCCGGTAGTTGGAGGCGTCGTAGGCGTAGGGACCGGTGGAGCCCGGGCCGGTCTCCACCCGCAGGCCGGGAGCGGTCTCGGTGAGCCGCGCGACCAGCGGCTCCAGGGCCGTGGTGGTGTCCGTCATCGCCCTGCCGCTCCCGATGTGCCGGCCTCCACCGCGGTCGCCCACGCCTGGAGGCCCTCGTCCACGGCGGTCTCGTCGATGACCAGCGCCGGGATCATCCGGACGACCTGGTTCCATGCACCGCACAGCAGCAGGAGCAGGCCCTCGTCGATCGCGGCGCGCTGCACACGGGCGGCGGTCTCCGGGTCGGGGCCCCCGTCCTCGGTGACGAACTCGGTGGCCAGCATCAGCCCGAGGCCGCGTACGTCGCCGATGCCCGGCGTACGGTCGGCCACCGCCTCCAGGCCCTGGCGCAGCCGCTTGCCCATCGCCTCGGCGTTCTCCACGAGCTTCTCGTCGCGGACGACGTCCAGGGTGGCGCAGGCGGCGGCGCAGGCGACGGCGTTGGCGCCGTACGTACCGCCCTGCGAGCCCGGCCACGCCTTGGCCATCAGCTCCTCGGAGGCGGCGATGCCGGACAGCGGGAAGCCGCTGGCCAGGCCCTTGGCGGTGACGAGGATGTCCGGGGTGACGCCGAAGTGGTCGTGGCCCCAGAAGCGGCCGGTGCGACCGACTCCGGTCTGCACCTCGTCGTGGATGAGGAGGAAGCCGTGGCGGTCCGCGCGCTCCCGCAGGCCCTCCATGAAGGCGCGGTTCGCGGGGACGTAGCCGCCCTCGCCGAGGACCGGCTCGACGATGATCGCGGCCGTGTCGGCGGGCGAGGAGATCGTCTGAAGGGTGTAGTCCAGCTCCTTCAGGGCGAAGCGGGTCGCGGTCTCCTCGTCCCAGCCGTAGCGGTAGGCGGACGGGAAGGGGGTCACGACGACGCCGCTCATCAGCGGGGAGAAGCCGGACCGGAAGCGGGTGCCGGACGTCGTCATGGAGGCGGCGGCCACCGTGCGGCCGTGGAAGCCGCCGTGGCAGACGATGACGTTGGGGCGGCCGGTGGCCTGGCGGGCCAGCCGCAGCGCGGCCTCGACGGCCTCGCTGCCGGAGTTGGTGAAGAACAGACTGTCCAGGCCGGCCGGCAGCACCTCGCCGAGCTTCTCGACCAGCCGGCGCAGGGGCTGGTGCATGACGGTCGTGTACTGGCCGTGGACAAGGGTGCCCACCTGCTCCTGGGCCGCCGCCACGACCTTGGGGTGGCAGTGGCCGGTGCTGGTGACGCCGATACCGGCGGTGAAGTCGAGGTAGCGGCGGCCGTCCTCACCGTAGAGATGGACGCCCTCGCCCCGGACCGCCACCACGGGCGTGGCCTGGCGAAGGTGCGGCGACAGTGCGGTCATGTTCGTCTCCTGGCCGTGTGTGGTGGTCCGTGTGTGGCGCGTGCGGGGTGGTCCGTGCTGGGTGGTCCGTGCGGGGTGCTGTCCTGACCCGGTTGGTCTTGACCCGTTGGTCCTGACCTGCTTGGTCCGGTCGGCCCGCCCCGGCATCCCGAGCATCCCGGCCGTCCGGGAGCGCGACAACGCGTGATGTGTCCAGCCGGGAGGCGGTGTTCGGACGTTGTGTCCACCGCGCGGGCGCATAGGCACCGGGGGTCCGCCGCCGGAGAGCCCTTGCGCAGGTCAGCGCCGCTTGTCACAGTGACCGGGCACTCCCCCGGCCGGCGGCTTCGCCTCAGCCGGGGTCCCCAGGGAGGCACCGTGACCGAGAACCACCCCACGGCGCGACCGCCGGAGGCCGACGGCTCCGCGCCCGGCCGCCCCCTCACCGTCGCCGACGTCCTGGCCCTGCCCGTCCTGACCGCCGGACAGCCCCAGGTCGTCACCGGGCTCGCCCACCTCGACCGCCCGGTCCGCTGGGTCCACATCACCGAGCTGACGGACCCCGCCTCCTTCCTGAAGGGCGGCGAACTCGTCCTGACCACGGGCATGCCCCTGCCCGACGACGCGGCGGGCGTACGCCGGTACGTCGACGAACTCGCCGGCGTCCACGCCGCCGCCCTCGTCATCGAGCTCGTACGCCGCTACCACCGCCCTCCCGACGCCCTCGTCCACGCCTGCCGGGCCCGAGGCCTCCCGCTGATCACCCTCGCCAAGGACGTCAACTTCCTGGAGGTCACCCAGGTCGTCCACGCCCTGATCCTCGGCAACCAGGCCGAGGCGATGCGCCGTACCCAGCGGATCCACGAGGCGTTCACCGCGCTGACGCTGCGCGGCGCCGGGCCCAAGGAGGTGGTGCGCGCGGCGGCGGAGATGAGCGGCCGTACGGTCGTACTGGAGAACCTGGTCCACCAGGCGCTGATCTGCGAGCCCTCCGGCACCACGCTGGAGGAGGCGCTCACCGGCTGGGAGCAGCGGTCCCGGGCGACCCCGCCCGGTGACCTCACCGGCGTGCGGGGCCCGGAGGGGTGGCTCGCGGCGCCCGTCGAGTACCAGGGCGAGCGCTGGGGCCGCGTGGCCATGCTGCCCGCCCGGGGCGCCGAGCCGGCGTTCGGGCCGGAGCACCTCCGCGCCGAGCCGGCGTTCGGCCCCGAGCACCTCACCGTGCTGGAGAGAACGGCGATGGCCCTGACCGTCGCCCGTCTCATCCACTCCACCCCCTGGGAGCGCACCGCGCACCGCGACGTCCTGCGCGACCTCGTCGAGCAGCGCCACCGCTCCCCCCAGGACGCCCTCGCCCGCCTGACCGCACTGGGCCTGCCCACCGAGAACAGCCGCTTCCTCGCGGTCGTGGTGGACCTCCCGGCACCCGACGCCTCGGCCCAGCCGGAAGCCCGGCTGGCCCAGGAACTGCGTACGTCGGGAATCCCGGCGCTCGTCGGCGAACTGGCCCCCGGTCGCCTGGGCGCCCTGCTCGCCCTCGGCCCCGCGCAGCCCTGGCGCCCCTCGGTCGAACGGCTGGGCCGCATCGCGCGCGGCCTCACCCCACGGGCCACCGTCAGCGTCGGCACCGGGGTGGACGACCTCACCGACGCCCCCCGGTCCTTCCACGAGGCGACCCGCGTCGCCGAGGCGACCCCGCCCGGCCAGCCCCTCCCCCCGGGCCGCTCGTACCACGAACTGTCCGACGTCGACCTGCGCCGTCTGCTGTACGCGCTCCGCGAGGACACCCGGATCCAGGAGTACGCCGAGCGCCGGCTCGGCGGTCTCGTCGAGCACGACGCCCGGCACGGCACCGATCTGCTGCCGACGCTCCGTCACTACCTGGACGCCGCCGGCAACAAGACCAGCGCCGCCCGTCGCGGCGGCCTGTCCCGCGAGACCTTCTACCAACGCCTGCGCAGCATCGAGCGCCTGCTCGACTGCGACCTCGAGGACGGCGAACAGCGCACCGCGCTGCATGTCGCCCTGACGGCGCTGGACGTCCTACGCGCCCGCCCGTGAGGTGTCGGGACCGTTCACACCGGTTCGAGGTGCGGTTCCGGCTGCCGGACCGGTGTGGGCTTCGCTTCCCACCGCCTGGTGGTCCGTACGTAGCCGTAGATCACCGACGTCATCGCCAGCAGGAGAAGTGGTCCGGACAGCCACGGGAGTTCGGCCATCTCCGTCGACAGGAAGCGGTAGGACACCAGGAGCACGGTGAAGACCGTCGCGCCGTAGGCGACGAGTCGGGTGCCCGATCGCTCCCAGCCACGGTCGTGCGTGCGCAGAGTCGCCTCGATCGTGAGCGCGAACACCACACCGGCGACGAGATCCGCGCCGTAGTGATAGCCGAAGCCCAGCGTCGCGAGGAGGGTGGCGATCAGCCAGAACGTGCCCGCGAAGCGCAGAATCCCGGGGGCCCTGCGGGAATGCACGAAGATCGCGGTGGCCCATGCGGTGTGCAGGCTGGGCATGCAGTTACGCGGGGTGAACTCGTCGAAGGACATCGGTCGCGGCGCTCCGGCCGGCGGCGTGGCCGGCCACAGGTTCGCCGCCGCCCACTGCCCCGTGGGCGGGGTCTCCGGCCACAGGTTGGCCGCCGCCCAGTACTCGCTGCCGGTTCCGTAGGCGAAGATCGGTCCGACCACCGGGTAGATCATGTAGATGGCGGGCCCGACGAGGCCGATGACCAGGAAGGTGCGCACCAGATGGTGGCGCGGGAAGCGGCGTTCGACCGCCACGTGGCGCAGTTGGTACAGCGCGACGACCACCGCGGCCACCGCGAGCTGGACGTAGACGAAGTCGAGCAGACGGATGCCGACCGTGCCGGTGGCCGTGAGGATCCGGCCCACCAGCCATGACGGGTCGCCCAGCGCGTGATCGGCGGTCGCCACGTACTGGTCGAGCACCGTGGGGCGGGTCTTGGAGGTGATGAGCAGCCAGGTGTCGCCCGTCTTGCGGCCGGCGACCAGCAGCAGGGCCAGTCCGACGCCCTTCAGCAGCAGGAGCCGTTCCCGGCCGGTGCGGCGGGTGACGGCGATGACGGCGTAGCCCAGAACCACCCACAACGCGCCGTTGCCGAAGCACATCTTGGCGTCGGCCGCCCACCGCACGGTCAGGAAGACGGCGTCGATGCCGATCGCGACACCGGCCGCGACGAACCGTTGCCGCCAGGGGAGCACCACCATCATCAACGCCATTCCGGCGTACAGCAGCGGTCCCGACTTGGGGGGGAGGATCACCTCCTGCGCCTGGTTGGTGATCGGGCCGGGCAGGCCGTAACGACGCGCGGCGATCTCCATCGTGACGAGGAAACCGAGGGCCACGACGCCCGCCACGGCCCAGAGTCTCGCCCGTGGCTGACGCCCTGCCAGGGACGCGATTCCGCTGCCTATTCGCGAGGACACCCGCGGTGTCTCCTATCTCATTCTTCAGTCGATTTATGGGATTTGACGGGTCGTTACCGAGCTCTGGTCGCCTTTGCGCCGAAGGTGCTGTCGCCGGACAGGGGCTCCCGGCAGAGGAAGACGGACAGACCCCGGCCCAGGTTGCGCCGATGTCGCACATTCGTTCGCTCTGGTTGGGTGGGACGGCAGAGGCCGTTCACGCATGTCGCCTAGGTCAGATCGTGCGGAAGAGGTCGGCGGCGGCGTGGACGTCGGTGAGGTCCTCGACGGAGCGGAGGTTGTCGCAGAGGGCGTCCAGGACCGAGTCGGCTTCGGCGACGCGCGGGGCACCGACGGCCACGCCGAACACGCGGAAGCCCAGCCGGTGTTTGGCCTCGTTCCAGCGGCGGGTCCACTCCTCGGTGACGCCGCAGTCGTCGTCGGTCAGCATCACGATGTCGCCGCGCGTGCGGGAGGCGTCGTTGAACTCCTCCTCCAGCAGTTCGGCGGCCTCCGACAGGGGCCGCTGGTAGCTGGTGCCGCCGCCGAGGAAGGTCTCCGCGAAGTCGAGGGTCCGTTCGATGCCGGCGGGCCCGTCGGCCGGGAAGCGGAACACCTGGAGCTTGTCGGCGGCGGAGAACAGGATGCCGACGAAGTCGCGCCGCGCGTGGCGGGCCTGGTCCAGCAGCGCCAGGGCGCACGCCTTGGCCCACGCCTCCCGGGTGATCCCGCCTGGCCCCGCCTCGTACATGGAGTGCGAGGTGTCCACGCACGCGATGATCGCGCCCCGGCCCGTCGTCTGCTCCCCCTGGCTGTCGTAGAGCATCAGCTCCCCGGCGGCGTACCGCGCGGTGAACACCGCACGCAGCTCGGGCACGCCGAGGGCCGCCAGCTCGGAGGGGATCACACGGGAGAGGTCATCGCCGAGCGTGACGCCGACCAGCTCACCGGTGGCGTTCTCCACCTTGCGGGCCCGCTCACCGCCGGCCATCTGCCTGAAACGGCCGATCAGTTCGGCCCACCGCGCGAGACGGCCGGTCCGCAGCCGCTCGGCGAGCCGCGCACGCCGCTCGTACGGCATCCGCTCCAGCTCCCCGCCCCCGACGCCCCACGCCCGCATCAGCGCGGCCTCCTCCCGCACGGCCTCGGCAGCCTCCACCACCGCGCCCCGCGCGGCGGCACGGACACCGGGGGTCACCGCGGCGAGGGCCTGCGCGGCGGCCTGCGCGGTCTGCCGCGCGGTGACTTCGGCGGCCTTGGCGGCCGCGATCGCCTGTTGTACGGCGTCGGGGGCCGGAGTTGGCTGCCGTACGGCGTCGGGGGCGCCGATCGGTTGCTGTACGGGGCCGGGGGCGGGGTTCGGCTGTCGTACGGCGCCGGTGGCCGGGGCCGGGGTAGGGACGGTGGGGGTCTCGTCGGGCCCGTCCGCCGGGTCGGGCCGGTCCGTCCCGTCGCCCCCGTCCGCGCCGTCGGCGGCCCGCTGGAGCGCCTCGTCCACGGCGGTCGCCGCGTCTTCGGCGGCCTCACGGGCCTTCCTCGCCTCCTCGGCCCGCCGTCGGGCGGGTCGGGTGAGCTCCAGCAGGCGGCGCAGCGCGGCGGCCTGGGCGAGCACGGCCATGGCGGCGGCGTAGGGGTCGCCGGCCGTCTCGCGGTGCAGCTCGGCGAACTCCGGTGACTCCACCAGTGACGTGACGACCTCGTGGTCGACGAGCCGGGAGGGGTCCATCTCCGCGCGGTCACGCAGCCGGGGTGCGGCCTGGTAGGCGGCCAGGAACGCGTCGGTCAGGAGGTCGGTGGCGTGGTCGTGGCGCTCGCTCAGCTCCCTGTCCAGATCACGCAGTCCGGCCGACTGCTCGAACGTGTCACGCCACGCGATCCGGTCGAACCGGTCCGCGACGACGGCCGTGGTGTGCCAACCCGCCGCACCGACTGCCTCACCGACTGCCTCACCGACGACTGGCCCCACCCACGTCCCGGCCTGGCTCACCACCTCGCTCTCCCCCCTCAGAGCTGCGCCTGCACCGTGCTCGCGTCCACTCCGAGGGCCTCCGTGAGGACACGGGTGCGGACGGCGCGCTGGCGGCCGGCTATGCGGTCGATGGCAGCGGTGGAACGGCCGGCGCCCGCCGCCTCCTCGCGCAGCTTCTCCAGCCGCTTCCCCGCCATGGCGAGCTTGTTGTGGGCCTTCTTGATGACCCACTCGCTCAGCGCCTCACGGGACTGCCCGGCCATCGCGTCGAGCTGGGCCTCCAACTCCTCGATGATGTCGGCCAGATCGAGCGCCTCCTTGGCGTCGGGGTTCACCAGGTGCAGCACCTCGCGCTCGACCGTCGGGCGTTCGGCGGGAGAGTCCCACAGCACATGCGTCAGCACCGACAGGTCGGTCTCGGCGACCGCCGGGCGGCCGTCGAGGTACGCGGACGCCTGGAGCAGGCGCACCGCCTGCCGCCAACGGCGGTCGGAGGCGACGAGTTCCCTGCGGCGCAACGCCGCGCGCAGCGTGCACACCGCGTCCACGATCCCGTCGGGCACGTCCACGGCCGGGACGGCTTCGGTCACGGCGTGCCGCAACGCGGCCAGTTCGATGGTGGTCCGTGTCGGTGCCGCCGGGCGGCTGACGGCGGAACGGACCAGCGCGGCGAAGTTCGAGGGGTCTTCCAGATACTTGACCTCGATGCGCACCAGCAGCCGGTCGTAGATCGCGGCCGCATCCGCCTCATCGGGCAGTTCGTTGCTCGCGGTGATCGCCCCGATCAGGGGGCAGCGGATCGGCTCGCCGCCGTTCTCCGGGTGGTAGATCCGCTCGTTGAGGTAGCCCAGCGTCTCGTTCAGCGCCGCCGTGGAGCACTTGAAGATCTCGTCGATGAACGCGACATGCGCGGTCGTGGCCCGGCCGTCGTAGACCTGGCGGTACTCGCCCCGGGCCAGCGCGGCGACGTCGATGGGGCCGAACATGCGCGTCGGCGCGGTGAACTTCGACAGCAGGATCTCCCAGTAGGACGCCCCCTCGATCCTGCCGGTGAGTTCCCGCGCCATCTCGGACTTGGCGGTTCCCGGTGGCCCGAGCAGTAACGAGTGCTGCCCGGCCAGCAGCGTGACCACCAGCGTCCGCACCACGTCGTCCCGCTCGTAGAAACGGTCCGCCAGCTCACCACCGATCGCCCGCAGCCTCTCGGCCGTGTCCCGCGCGCCCTGTTCCCCCACCCTCAACTCCTCATCTCCGACGCCCTGTTGGTCGGCCCTGTTGATCGGCCCTGTTGATCGGCCCTGATGGTCGGACCTGATGGTCGGCCCTGCTGGTCGGCCCTGCTGGTCGGCCGAGAGCTCCCTCTGCCCGGGCAAGTTAACCGGAGAGCGAGTCGGTCGCCGGGGGCCGATCAGTGGGACCCCGACGCCAGGACGTCCCACCCCATGAGCGTGCGCAGATGACTCTCGCCTCGCGCGGACAGGGCGTATCGCGTGTCGCCGGGCCCCCGGCTCTGCTCGTCGGCGAGATCCGACTTCACCAGTTGCCGCATCTCCCGTCCCGCGGATCCGAGGTCCAGATCCTCGACGAGCCGGCACCGCATGTACTGCTTGACGGCGAGGTCGGGATGCTCGGCATGGCTTCCGTCCCGGAAAAGCCAGCAGAGGATGTCGAGCCGTACGACCGCGGACCTCACCTCGCTGGTGGCGTCCTGCCACACGTCACGCGCCGTGCGCCGCGTTCCCTCCCGCGTCAGCTTCAGATGCTCGGGATGGAAGGTCTTCCGCTTGACCAGCCCCTGGCCGATCAGCCAGTCGATCAACGCTTGGCATTCCGGATCGCCCCGCAGCCGGCCCTGCGGGGTCCAGCCCGACTCGTCCCCGGCGTCGTCGAGGAGGCGCAGCACCCGCACGACACGCAGTTCCTGAAGGATCGAGACGGCCCAGCGCTCAACACCCGCTTCACCCATGCCTGTCGGCCCCCCTCCGCACACGAGTCGTGGCCCACGGTACTCACTCCGACGACGGACACGGCCCCTGCCGACCGAAAAGCATGGGGCGCAGCCCCTGCTTTCAGGGGCTGCGGGGCTGTGTCGATACGGCTCCGCCGCGTGGGCGCGACCAGCCCCCACCCACCCGCACCGTCGGCCACGCCTCCGGCCGGCCGCCAGGCCCCGTCCGCCCCGTTTCGCCCGGCGGGGCGAGACCGGCGGCTTGGCTACGCTAGGGAGAAGTCGTCCATAACGGGATAGAACCGGGCAATTTCCCTAAGGAGCCGAAAATGGGTCTCGGTGTCGGCTTTTCGGGTGTGACGCGCAGAGTCCTCGGCCGGGCGGGCATGGCGGTCGTGGTCGCGGTGGGGCTGGCCATGACCGGAGCCTGTGGCGGAGGCGGGGACGGTGGGGGCGGGGACGAGAGCCTCACCGTCGGGGTGCTCCTGCCGGGTGGCGGGGCCTCGCGGTTCGGGCAGTTCGACAGGCCACTGATCGAGAAGAAGCTGAAGGAGCTGTGCCCGGACTGCCCCGCCGCGGCCGTCGCCGCCACGGCCGAGCCGGCGGTCCAGCGGCAGCAGCTCGACGCCATGATCACCCGAGGCGTGGACGCCCTGATCGTCGCCGCCGTCGACCCCAAGACGCTGCGCTCGTCGGTCGAGGCCGCGGACCGGGCCGACATCCCGGTCGTCGCCTACGACCGGCTCGCGCAGGGGCCCATCTCCGGTTACGTCACCTTCGACGGGGAGATCGTCGGCAAACTCCAGGCCGAGGCGCTCCTGAAGGCCATGGGCGCGAAGGCGGACGGCGGCCAGATCGTCATGATGAACGGCGCCACGACCGATCCCAACGCCGGCTGGTACAAGCGCGGAGCGCTCTCCGTCCTGGAGGGCGAGGTGAAGATCGGCAAGTCGTACGACACCGTCGGATGGCGGCCGGAGAACGCCTACGTCAACATGAGCGGCGCCATCGCCGACCTGGGCGCGGAGAACATCGACGGCGTACTGGCCGCCAACGACAGCCTCGCCGGCGCCGTGGTCTCCGCGCTCGACGCCAGCGCGGTCCGGCCGCTGCCCCCGGTCACCGGACAGGATGCCGACCTCGTGGCCGTGCAGCGCATCCTCACGGGCGACCAGCACATGACCATCTACAAGCCCTTCAAGCCCGCGGCCGACGCCGCCGCCGAGATGGCCGTCGCCCTGGGGCGCGGCGAGTCGGTCGAGTCCATCGCCACCGGCACCGTCGACAGCCCCACCACCGAGGACATCCCGTCGGTGCTACTCCCGTCCGTCTCGGTGACGGCCGACAACATCGACGACACTCTGGTGAAGGACGGTATGTACACGATCGACCAGATATGCACGCCGCAGCTCCGGACGGCCTGCGACGAGGCGGGACTCACCCCGTGAGCCTCAGCCGGGGAGCCGACCGTCGAGCCTCACTCACTCGATGAGTCTCACCCGATGACCTCACGCACTCGATGAGCCTCACCCGACGAGTCTTCCTCGGAGTCGGAAGGAGGTGGAGGACCGGTGGTTCAACCCCTGCTGGCGTTGCGCGGCGTCTCCAAGCGTTTCGCCGCCGTCCACGCGCTGGTGGACGTGGAACTGGAGATCAGGGCCGGAGAGGTGGTCGCCCTGGTGGGCGACAACGCCGCCGGCAAGTCCACGCTGATCAAGGTGATCTCGGGGGTCTGCCCCGCCGACAAGGGCGTCATCGAGTGGGAGGGCGGCGCCGTCCAGATCAAGCGCCCCCAGGACGCCCAGCTCCTCGGGATCGCGGCCGTCTACCAGGACCTCGCGATGTGCGGCAACCTCGATGTCGTCGGCAACCTCTTCCTCGGCCGGGAGATCCACCGGTACGGCGTCCTGGACGAGGTGGAGATGGAGCGCCGGACCCGCGACCTGCTGCGCACCCTGTCGATCCGCATCCCCGACGTGCGCGCGCCGCTCGCCACCCTGTCCGGCGGGCAGCGGCAGGCCGTCGCGATCACCCGCTCGTTCCTGAGCGCGCCCCGGCTGCTCCTGCTCGACGAGCCCACCGCCTCCCTGGGCCTCGAACAGACCAACCAGCTCCTCGACCTCATCGAGGAGCTGCGCGACCGGGGCGCCGGCGTGCTCCTGATCAGCCACAACATGGGCGACATCAAGGCCGTCGCCGACCGGGTCGCCGTCCTGCGCCTCGGCCGCAACAACGGCGTCTTCAACGTGAGCACCACGTCCCAGGAACAGATCATCTCCTCCATCACCGGCGCGCTGGACAACACCGCCGACCACCGTCCGACGAACCCGGAGGAGGCATGGCCGTGAAAGAAAAGGGGTGGTGGCCAGGGAGGGGGGTGGGACGGTGGAGGGGCTGGTGGAGGGGGAGGCGACGGGGAACCGGACCGCACCCCACCCATGGAGAACTCGGCCCGGTCCCCGCCCTGCTCGCCCTCGCCGTGACCTGGATCGTGTTCCAGAGCCTCAACGAGAACTTCCTCTCGCCGCGCAACCTGTCCGTCCTCAGCGTGGAGATCGTCGGGACCGGCATGGTCGCCGTCGGCGTCGTCTTCGTGCTGCTGATCGGCGAGATCGACCTGTCGGTGGGCTCGCTGGCCGGCCTGTCGGGCGCGCTGTTCGCGGCGCTGAACGTCAACCACGGCATGCCGGAAGGCCTCGCCGTGCTCGTCGCGGTGGCCGGCGGCGCGGCGGCCGGGGCCGTCCACGGGTTCGTCTTCACCAAGATCGGCGTACCCGCGTTCGTCGTCACCCTCGCAGGTCTGCTGGCCTGGAACGGCCTGATGCTCTACCTGCTGGGCCCGGAAAGCTCCATCAGCTTCAGCGACGACGGGCTGGTCGCCACGCTGACCAGCCACTACTTCAGCGCCGCCGCCGTCACCTACGGCTTGGCGGCGCTCGGCACGGCCGCGTACCTCCTCGTCTCGTACCGCGACCGCAGACGCCGCGCCGGCGCCGGAATGCCGTACCGGCCGATGGGCGAGATCTGGGCGCGTACGGCCCTCCTCGCGGTGGTCGCCTTCGCCACCGTCGCCGTGCTGGGCCAGTTCGAGGGACTGCCGCTGGCGCTGCTGATCTTCCTCGGGGTCATCGTCGCCTCGGACCTCCTCCTGCGCCGCACCACCGGCGGCCGGCAGGTCCTCGCGCTGGGCGGCGGTGTGGAGGCGGCCCGGCGGGCGGGCGTCGATGTGGCGCGTGTGCGGATCTCGGTGTTCCTGGTGTCGGGAACCCTGGCCGCGGTCGGCGGCCTCTTCGTCGCCTCGCGGCTGACCTCGGCGACCCAGGTCCCGGGCTCCGGCATGCTACTGATCAACGCCATCGCCGCCGCCGTCATCGGCGGCACCAGCCTCTTCGGCGGCCGCGGCTCCACCTGGTCCGCGCTCCTGGGCGTCCTCATCATCCAGTCGATCGCCTCCGGCATGGCCCTCCTGGGCGTCCAGCCCGCCGTCCAGTTCATGATCACCGGAGGCGTCCTCCTCATCGCGGTCGTCTTCGACGCCCTGGCCCACCGAGCGGCGGAGTCACACGGGCGGGTCTGAACGGTCCCCCTCACCCGCCGAGGGGCCCGGCCCTGTGCGATGCGCCAGCTGTTAACGCGTCGGACCAGCATCCGGGGCGCAAGCGGCATCCCGACCGACAACCAGAACGCCCGCCATCCTGACCTCCTGGCCGCCCAGCGGCGCGAACGCGCCCCTATCCGCAGCGAGAAAGGCCTCCGCTGGGGCGGCCGCACTGTCAACCCCGCGGTCCGACCGTCCGCCCCCGTGATCGTCGATGATCCAGCACGGGGCGGCCTCGCCGCAGGAAGCCGCCCTGTCAGGGCTTTTCGGGCTTGCGGGCCAGGAGGCAGGCGTGCGGTCTGTTCACCCGTCCGCCAGGCTCCTGCTCCAGTCGCGCGGTGACGACCAGCCCGACCTGCTCCAGCAGGCCGACCGTACGGTTCAGGGGCAGGAGATACGACTCGTAGGACACCGGATGGCCATAGACCTGGGTCGACTGCAGCCGTTCATCGCCGACATAGTCTCCCCAGAGCAGGTAGCCGCCGGGGGCGAGCGTGCGGTGGAACTCGGCGAACACCGCCGGCAGCCACTGTGGGGGCGTGTGGTGGGTGGAGTACCAGGCCAGGATGCCGCCGAGCTCACCGTCTCCCGTCTCCAGCGCGGTCATCGAGCCCTCGGTGAACCGCAGGTCCGGATAGGCGTGGCGGGCCAGCCCGATCATCTTCGGTGACAGATCGATGCCGAAGGCGGACAGCCCGAGCCCAGTTAGGTACGCCGTTATGCGGCCGGGGCCGCAGCCCAGGTCCGCGACCGGCCCCAGACCGGCCGTCCGCACGAGTTCAGCAAACCCCGCCAGCATCGCGCGAGACAGCGGGTCCATCTCGGCTGGAGGCGGGACGCGTTCGACGTAGTCGGCGGCGACCGTGTCATACGACTCCCGAACAGCGGTCAGAAAGGAGGGCTCTGCCATGCGGGCGACCCTAGACCAGACAACTGACAGGCCGTGGCGCGACCTTGCAGGCCTGTCTGACATCGAGATCTGTGGTCGTCCAGACGCACGACGAGATCTCTAGTCGTCCAGACGCAGGACCAGCCGGAGCGTGTCGGTCAGTACGGCCGTGGGGACCGTCGGGTCGGCGATGCGCTGGACGCCGAGGCCGATGCCCAGACTGAGCAGGGTCATCGCGGCCTGGTCGGACGGCATGGCCGGCGTGACACCCAGCTCCTCGGCCAGCGCGTCGAGGAGCACGGCCAAAGCCTCCCGGATCGTGGCGACGCGTGCCGTGATCTCGTCGCGGAGTTCGTCGTCGTGGCGGGCGCCGGTGAGGAACTCGACCTCCAGCGTGGTCCAGGCCTCGTCGCCGATGTGCGCCTCGCCCCACGCGGCGAAGGTCGCCAGGCGGTCCTCGATCGCGGCGTCGCCCGTGACGGACTCCATGAGCAGCGCCAACTGCTCCGCCCGGATGTCGTCCAGGACGGCGAGGCACAGGTGGCCCTTGCCGCGGAAGTTGGAGTAGACGGCACCCTTGGAGTAGCCGGCCGTCTCCGCGACGTCGCTGAGCGAGGTGGCGGCGTAACCGTCGCGGAGGAACAGCTCCCGCGCGGTGGCGACGAGCCGCTCACGCGTACGTTCCTGGCTCTCGGCGCGGCTGAGACGGGCCATGTCTCGCTCCCTCTCCCGGTCGTTCAGAGCCCTCGGATCCTAACTTCGTCGCCCGGATGCCCGGCCGAACACCCTCCGCCCGTGCCCCCTCCGCCGGACCCCCTCCGGCCGGACCCCCTCCGCCCGGGCATCTTCCGGCCGCCCCTGTCCAAGGATTTCGGATACCGCTAGTATCCGGATCTCGTCGGTATCCGAATGGGCGGAGAACTCAGTGACCGCGACGGACCCACGCACGCCCCCTCCCCGAGGACCGGCCCGCGCCTCTTCCCGTGGACTCGTCCTCGGCTGCGGTGGAACACTCGGCGCGGCCTGGACGATCGCGGCCCTGCACTCGCTCCAGCAGGCCACCGCCTGGGACCCCCGCCACGCCGAGGTCCTGGTGGGCACCTCCGCCGGTGCCGAACTGGCCGCGCTGCTCGGCGCGGGCGTCGGCGTGGCGGAACTGCTGGCCGCGCAGCTGGGCGGGGAGGACGCACCCCCCGCCCTCGCCCGGCACTTCGCGAGCCCGCCCCGGCCGCTGCCGCCACGGCCCGCGGCCTTCCTCGGCTCGCCCCGGCTGGCACGCCACGCCCTGGGCCGTAGGGCCCCCACGCTGGCCGGGCTCTCGGGCCTGCTGCCGCAAGGGCGGGGCGACACCGGCTGGCTGGCGGCCCTCGCCGACTCCCTGGCGCCCGCCGGGGAGTGGGTCCCGCATCCGGCGACCTGGCTGGTGGCCACCGACTTCGACACGGGCCGCCGTTCGGTCTTCGGGCATCCCGACACCCGGCCGGTCGCCCTGCGGGACGCGCTCCGGGCGTCCTGGGCGGTACCGGGATGGTTCCGCCCCGTGCACCTCGACGGCCACCGGTACGCCGACGGCGGCATCCTCTCCACCGCGTCCGCCGACCTCCTGGTCCCCAGCGGGCTCGACGAGGTGTACGTCATCGCGCCGATGAGTTCGTCCGCACCCGGCCCCCGCCGTGGCCTGGGCCGGGCGGAGGCGCTGCTGCGCCGGGCCATGACCCGCACGCTCGACGCGGAGTGCGCCGCGCTGCGGGCGGCCGGCACCCGGGTCGTCCGGATCGAGCCCACCGCCGCCGACCTGGAGGTGATGGGCGGCAACTTCATGGACCGCCGACGCCGCCCGACGGTCCTGGAGACCGCCCTGCGCACGACCCGGGCCACCGTCCGCGACCGCCTCCGGCCGCCGGCCCCGGACACCCAGGACGCGCCCCACGGCAGCGACGCTCCCGAAGCCCTCCACCCCACCCCCGCGACAGGAGCCTGAGATGCCGCACTCCGAGAGCCCCTCGGGGACCGTCGCCCACGAGACCGTCCACGTCGAGGCGCTGATCATCGGCAGTGGCCTCTCCGGCATCGGAGCGGCCGTCAGACTGCGCGAGGCGGGCGTGCGCGACCTGGTCGTCGTCGAGAAGGCGGACGACCTGGGCGGCACCTGGCGGGACAACACCTACCCGGGCTGCGCCTGCGACGTGCCGTCCGCCCTCTACTCGTACTCCTTCGCCCCCAACCCGGAGTGGACGCGGGCCTTCGCCGGCCAGCCCGAGATCCGCGAGTACCTCCGCGCGACGGCCGCCCGGTACGGCATCACCCCGCTCATCCGCTACGGCACCGAGGTCACCCGGGCGCGCTGGGACCCCCGTACCGCCCGCTGGCAGGTCGAGACCTCCAGCGGCGCCTACGCGGCCCGGTTCCTGATCGCGGCGGCCGGCCCCTGGCACGAGCCCCGGCTGCCGGGCATACCGGGCCTCGCCGACTTCCCCGGCGAGGTCTTCCACTCCTCGCGCTGGCGGCACGACCACGAGCTCACCGGCGCGCGTGTCGCCGTCGTCGGCAGCGGCGCGTCAGCCGTGCAGTTCGTGCCCGAGATCCAGCCGCGCGTCGGCCGGCTGCACCTCTTCCAGCGCACCGCACAGTGGGTGCTGCCCAAGCCCGACCACCACGTCCCCCGCGCCGAACGCCGACTGCTGCGCACCCTCCCCGCAGCCCAACGGGCCCTGCGCGGCGCCGAGTACGCGGCGCTGGAGACCCTCGGCATCGGCTTCCGTCATCCGGCGCTCCTGCGGGCCGTGCAGAAGGTGGGCACCCTTCACCTCAGAGCCACCGTCAAGGACCCGTCCCTGCGCCGCGCGCTGACCCCCGACTACACCCTCGGCTGCAAACGGCTCCTGCTCTCCAACTCGTACTATCCCGCGCTGACCAGGCCCAACGTCACCGTCCACGCCACGGCGGTGAAGGCCGTCGAGGGCAGCCGCGTCATCGGCGCGGACGGCAGCCGCGCGGACGTCGACACGATCATCCTGGGCACCGGCTTCCACATCCTCGACATGCCCATCGCGCGGCGCGTGTTCGACGCGGGCGGCGCGAGTCTCGACGACCACTGGAAGGGCAGCCCGGACGCCTACCTCGGCACCGTCGTCAGCGGGTTCCCCAACGCGTTCGTCCTCCTCGGACCGCACCTCGGAACCGGGCACTCCTCCGCGTACACGGTCCTCGAAGCGCAACTGGACTATGTGGCGGGCGCGGTGCGGCACTTCCGCTCGGCGGGCTTGACCAGCATGGACGTACGGCCCGAGGTACAGGCCGCGTTCGGCGCCGAGGTCCGGCAGGCACTGCCGCCCACCGTCTACAACGCGGGCGGCTGCTCCAGCTACTACCTCGACGACAACGGCCGCAACAGCTTCAGCTGGCCGTGGTCGACGGGGCGGATGCGCCGGCGGCTGGCACGGTTCGACCCCGAGGCGTACGACGTCACGCGGGCCGCCGGGTGAGACGGTCGCCCGCCGCGGCGATCAGGAGGGAGACGGCGGTGGTCACGGCGAGGGTGCCCGTCATCACCAGGGTCACGCCGACGCCGTAGAGGCCGGTGGCGTCGTCCGACCAGTCGTAGAGCGACGCGACGGTCAGACCGGCCGTGGTGCCGGCCACCGCGCCGAGCACGTGCTGCCGGGACGCCGCCCAGTACACCGGCACCAGCAGGGTCAGCACCAGGCCGACCACCTGCCACGCCTCGTACGGTCCGGTCGACGAACCGTCAGGACGCAGGTCACGGTGCTGGTCCCAGCCCAGCCAGGCGGCCCACATCGTCAGCGACGCCACGGCCGTCACCAGGGCCGGTACGAGGGCCGGTACAAGGGCCGACAGCGGTCGCGGAACGGGCTTCAGCAGGTCTTCGCGCATGCCCCCAGCGTCCCCGTGCGCCCCTTCACCGGACAGCGCGCAAGTACTCATCTCGTCCGAGTACATGAGCGGTCGGCGCCCTGCCCCCTAAGCGGGTGAAGCCTGGGCCCGGGCTCGTGGCGCGGGGCATGGATGAAGCCCCCGGCCGTATCCGGCCGAGTCGGCTGACACGACGCGCTGGAGTTGAGCGATGAAGCAGAGACCTGATCGGACCGACCCAACCGGCACCACGACACACCGCGTTCCCGTCCTCATCGTCGGCGGCTCCCTCGTCGGCCTGTCGACCTCCGTGTTCCTGGGCCGGTTGGGCGTGCGGCACACACTGGTGGAGCGGCACGCCGGCACGTCCATCCATCCGCGCGGGCGCGGCAACAACGTCCGCACGATGGAGCTGTTCCGGACGGCCGGCGTCGAGGCGGGCATCCGGAAGGCCGCCGCCACCCTGGCCGACAACCACGGCATCCTACAGACGCCCACCCTGGTCGGCGACGCGGGCGAGTGGCTCTTCAAGGAGATCGACGCGGGCGGCGGACTGGCCCGGTTCAGCCCCAGTTCCTGGTGCCTGTGCAGCCAGAACGACCTGGAACCGGTGCTGTTCGAGCACGCCGAGCGGCTCGGCGGCGATCTGCGGTACGCCACCGAGCTGATGTCCTTCGAGAGCGACTCCACCGGGGTCACCGCGATCGTCAAGAGCCGGGAGACGGGCGAGCACACGACGATCCGCGCGGACTACCTCGTCGCCGCCGACGGCCCCCGCAGCCCCGTCCGCGAGCAGCTCGGCATCGGCCAGAGCGGCCCCGGCGACCTGTTCCACAACGTCAGCGTCACCTTCCGCTCCCGCGACCTCGCCGAGGTCGTGGGCGACCGACGCTTCATCGTCTGCTACCTGACGAACCCGGACGCCGACGGTGCGCTCCTGCCCGTCGACAACCGGGAGAACTGGGTCTTCCACGCCCCCTGGCACCCCGAAAACGGCGAAACCCTGGAGGAGTTCACCGCCGAGCGGTGCGCGGAGCACATCCGCCGCGCGGTCGGCGTCGCCGGCCTCGACGTCGAGATCACCGGCCGGGCCCCCTGGCACGCCGCCCAACGCGTCGCCCGCGCCTACCGGTCGGGGCGGGTCTTCCTGGCCGGTGACTCGGCCCACGAGATGTCCCCCACCGGGGCCTTCGGCTCCAACACCGGTATCCAGGACGCCCACAACCTCGCCTGGAAGCTGGCCGCGGTCCTCGGCGGCTGGGCCGGGGAGGGCCTGCTGGACACATACGACGCCGAGCGCCGACCGGTGGCGGAGGCGACCAGCGCCCGTGCCGCCGCCCGTTCGGTCGAGCACAGCCACCCCGGTTTCGCCCCGGCCCCCGGCGCGGGCGCCGGCCCGCAGCGCGGCATCCTCAACGTGGCCCTCGGCTACCGCTATCCGCAGGGCGCCGTCATCGGCGCCGACCCCGCGACCCCGGTCGTCCCCGAACGCCTCGACCTGTCCGGCGAACCCGGCAGCAGGGCACCCCACTTGCCGGTACGGCGCCGGGGGGAACGTATCTCCACCCTGGACCTCTACGAGCGGTCCCTCGTGCTGCTCAGCGACGCCGGGCAGCAGGGCGGTGGCTGGCACGACGCCGCCGTCCGCCTCGCCGAGGCGATGTCCGTCCCGCTGGCCTCGTACCAGATGGGCGAGGGGCCCGAGGCCGACCTGACGCCCGAGGGCGACACGGACTGGTCGGCCGCCCACGGCCTCACCCCCTCGGGCGCCGTACTCGTCCGGCCCGACGGGTTCGTGGCGTGGCGGTCACCGGGGTCGGTCCCGGACGCCGAGTCGGTCCTGCGGGGCGTCCTGACGACGCTGCTGGCGGGTTCACCCAAGTGATCGTCTTGAGTGGTGGGCCGATGACGGCTGGCTGACGGTGGATCACGTCGAGGCCGGGTCAACCCAGCTGACGCAGTGCCAGCTGCCCGGCCGTCGGCGGAAGGAACGTCAGATGCGCATCGCTCGCATGCTGCTGGCCACCGCGGCGGCTTCGGCCGCCCTCGCCCTCGGCGCCCCCGGCGCCCACGCGGCCGGGGACGGCTGGGACGGCTCGGGCTCCTCCTACAGCGAGGAGCACGACAAGGGGCAGGACAAGGAGAAGGAGTACGGCAAGGACAAGGGCCACGACTCGCCGCGCGGTGGCATGCACACGGGTGGCGGCGCGCTGTCCTCGGTGACCGGGGGCGACGGCACCCACCCCGACCAGAACGCGCCGGCCGCCCACGGCGGCGAGCAGGGCAAGGACACCGGCGGCATGAAGCCGGACGAGAACTCCGGGACCGTGAAGCAGGACGAGGGCTCCTGGAACGGCAAGGAGGAGGGCGGCTCCTGGAGCGGTGAGCAGGGCGAGGAGTCCTGGGGCGGCAAGCACGAGAAGCCCAGCGGTGGCGTGCACACCGGCGGCGGCGGACTGGCCGCGCCGGCCGTGACCGCCGGTGGGCTGGCCGTCCTGGCGGTCGCCGGAACCGGCCTGTACGCGGCACGCCGCAAGTCAGCCGGAAGCCCGGCCTGACCATGCCGGCCGCGATAGCCCCACGGCCGCCACGCACGCACCGCGTGGCGGCCACACCGGGCAGTCCCACACGGACCCGGCCCACACACCGCACGGCGACCACAACGGGCAAACCCCACACGCCACACGGCGACCACAGCGGGTAAGCCCACACGGACCCCGCCCACACGCCACACGGCGACCACAGCGGGTAAGCCCACACGGACCGCGGCGGCCAGAGCGGGCAAGGCCCAGATGCCGCACGGGCAGCCACAGCGGGCAGTCCCGCAGGGAGCCCGCCCACACACCCCGCGGCGACCACAACGGGCAAACCCCACACGCCGCACGGCAACCACAGCAGGCAGTCCCACAAGGACCCCGCCGAACCCACGGGCACCCCAGGCCCGCCCGACAGTCGCACACGGCCCCCATGCCCCGGCACCCCCCAGCCCGCCCGGCAGCCCCCCACGCAGCCCACCGAGCGCGCCGGTTCCCCACACCCCGCCCCGCGGCCCGGTCACACCCCGCCCCGCGGCCCGTGCACAGCCCGCCCAACCCACCGGCACCCCACACCCCGCCCCGCAGTCCACCCGCAGCCCCGAACCCACCGCCCCCCGACACCCCGCCCCACACCCCCGCGCGCAACCCGCCCCACGCGTCGGTTCCGCCTTCCGAGTAGGGCGGTCACCCGCGCAGTGCATACGAGTCGCGCACCCGAGAGGGCGGGCTCAAGATCGAGGCACGCCGACGTCGCACGCCGACGTCCCACCCCGGGGCGACGTCCGTCCGCCTCTTCGCCCCCCACTAAGGAGATGTGCGCAGGATGACCACCACGTCCGAGCGTGTTTCGGAGCCGCTGCGGCAGATGTCGCAGCGGGTCTCCCAGTCCGTGTTCGACGGCTCCCGGCTCCGTGTCGTCCTGCTGGTGGACGTCTACGACGGTGCCCAGCAGCAGTTCCTGGAGGCGTACGAGCAGCTGTGCAACCAGGTCGCGTCCGTCCCCGGGCATGTCAGCGACCAGCTCTGCCAGTCCATCGAGAACCCCTCCCAGTGGCTGATCACCAGTGAGTGGGAGAGCGCCCCGCCCTTCCTCACCTGGGTGAACAGCGAGGAGCACGTCCGGATGGTGGAGCCGCTGCACAGCTGTGTCCGGGACACCAGGTCGCTGCGCTTCCACATCGTCCGCGAGACCGGCGGCCCGGCGGTGGACGCCCAGCCCGGCAAGCGCCGGCTCCAGGCCTCCCCGAGGATCGGTGACGGCCTGATCCGGCACGCGCTCACCTTCACGGTGAAGCCGGGCAGCGAGGAGACCGTCGCCAAGATCCTCTCCGGTTACGCCTCCCCGGAGCCCCGGGTCGACGACACGACCCGGTTGTGCCGCACCTCCCTGTTCATGCACGGCAACCGGGTGGTCCGGGCCATCGAGGTGCGGGGCGACCTGCTCGCCGCGCTGCGCCACGTGGCCCGGCAGCCCGAGGTGCGGGCCGTGGAGGAGGCCATCAACCCCTATCTGGAGCAGCACCGGGACCTTGACGACCCCGAGTCCGCTCGGGTCTTCTTCACCCGCGCGGCACTGCCCGCCGTCCACCATGTGACAGCCGGTCAGGAGAGCCCGGACGCCGTGCGGCACGCGCTGTACTACCCGGCCCGTGAGGGTCAGGGTCTGCGGCTGGCCGAGCTGCTCGCCCGCCAGGACGAGGCCGCGGCGGACGACCCGCGGGGGCCGGTGCTGCGCAGCACGATCTTCCAGCGCGACGACGTCGTGGTGCGGCTGGTCGACGTACGCGGCGGGATCGACACCGACCCGGGCCCCGTGCTCGGTCTCACCGACCGCGGCCGGGCGGCCGAGCTGACGGCGCTCCTCGACGGCCGGGCCCTCGGGGTGGACGGTGCGGCCCTGAAGGACGGCGCCCCGGCCCGCCTGCTCACGGTCGCCCGCATGGAACTCGTCACCGACCGCCGCGCGCCCGACGCCTGATCCACCGGCCCGGGGCCCCGCCGCCCACGCCCTCATGTCGATGCAGCCCACGTTCGACGCAGCTCATGTTCGGAGGAACGTCGTGATCAAACGCCATCCCGGAATCGTGGATGTCAGCGAGGTCGAGCCCAACACTCGGCGCGGTGGCGATCTGCGCGCCATGCTGACTCCCACCACCGTCGGCTCCACCAGCGGTTTCATGGGCGTGGCCATCGTGGCGCCCGGCGACCGCATCGCCGAGCACTACCACCCGTACTCCGAGGAGTTCATCTACGTCATCTGCGGACAGCTGGAGGTGGACCTGGACGGCGAGCCCCATGAGCTCCGGCCCGAACAGGGCCTCCTGATCCCCTCCCACATGCGCCACCGCTTCCGCAACGTCGGCAACGTGGAGGCCCGCATGGTCTTCCACCTCGGCCCGCTGGCCCCGAGCCCGCCGCTCGGCCACGTCGACACCGAGGACGCCGACGGCGTACCGATCCCGGTGGACCACGCGCACGGGGCCCGGCCGGCCGAGCGATCCCAGGTCCGCTCATGACCAGGCGTGTGGCGGTCACGGGCATAGGCATCGTCGCCCCGGGCGGCATCGGTGTCCCGGCCTTCTGGGACCTCTTGTCGAACGGTCGTACGGCGACGCGTGGCATCACGTTCTTCGACCCGGCCGGGCTGCGGTCGCGGATCGCCGCCGAGTGCGACTTCGACCCGGCGGCCCACGGCCTGGACGCGGAGCAGATCGCCCGCAACGACCGGTACATCCAGTTCGCGCTGGTCGCCGGTGAGGAGGCGGTACGGGACTCCGGCCTCGACCTCGCCGCGGAGAACCCGTGGCGGGTCGGGGTCTCCCTGGGCACGGCGGTCGGCGGCACCACCCGGCTGGAGCACGACTACGTCCTGGTCAGCGGCCGGGGGCAGCGCTGGGACGTGGACCACCGGGAGGCCGGGCCGTATCTGCACCGGGCGTTCGCGCCCAGCACCCTCGCCTCGACGGTGGCGGAACGCTTCGAGGCGCGCGGGCCGGTGCAGACCGTCTCCACCGGCTGCACCTCGGGCCTCGACGCGGTCGGGTACGCCTTCCACACGATCGAGGAGGGCAGAGCCGACATCTGCATAGCCGGTGCGTCGGACTCGCCGATCTCCCCGATCACCATGGCCTGCTTCGACGCGATCAAGGCCACGTCCCCGAACAACGACGACCCGGCCCACGCCTCGCGCCCCTTCGACGCGGACCGCAACGGGTTCGTCATGGGCGAGGGAGGCGCCGTACTCGTCCTGGAGGAGCTGGACCACGCCCTGGCACGTGGCGCGCATGTGTACTGCGAGATCGGCGGCTACGCCACCTTCGGCAACGCCTACCACATGACCGGTCTGACCACCGAGGGCCTGGAGATGGCCCGGGCCATCGAGGACGCCCTCGACCACGCCCGGGTCGACCGTACGGCCGTCGACTACGTCAACGCGCACGGGTCGGGCACCAAGCAGAACGACCGGCACGAGACGGCGGCCGTCAAACGGACGCTCGGCGCGCACGCCTACGACACGCCCATGAGTTCCATCAAATCCATGGTGGGCCACTCCCTGGGCGCGATCGGCGCGATCGAGGTCGTCGCCTGTGCGCTGGCCCTGGCCCACCAGGTCGTCCCGCCCACCGCGAACTACGAGACCCCGGACCCCGAGTGCGATCTGGACTACGTCCCGCGCGTCGCCCGCGAGCGGCGGCTGGACAACGTGCTCTCCGTGGGCAGCGGGTTCGGCGGCTTCCAGTCCGCGGTGATCCTGACCCTGCCGAGGGAGAAGAGACGATGAGCGAACGGCGTCCTCGGCGCGCGGCCGTCACCGGAATCGGCGTGGTCGCGCCCAACGGAAACAGCACCGAGACGTTCTGGAAGTCCACCAGGGAGGGCATCAGCGCCCTGGACCGGGTGACCCGCGAGGGCTGTGAGCACCTGCCGCTGCGGGTGGCCGGTGAGATCCGGGGCTTCGACCCGCCGTCGGCGGTCGAGGAGCGTTACCTCGTCCAGACGGACCGGTTCACGCACTTCGCGATGGCCGCGGCCGACCTCGCGCTCGACGACGCCGGGCTCGACCGGCCCGACACCGACGCCGCGCCGTTCTCCGTGGGCGTGGTCACCGCGGCCGGCTCCGGCGGCGGCGAGTTCGGGCAGCGGGAGCTGCAGCAGCTGTGGTCCAAGGGCAGCCGCTTCGTGGGGCCGTACCAGTCGATCGCCTGGTTCTACGCCGCGAGCACCGGCCAGATCTCCATCCGCCGGGGCTTCAAGGGCCCCTGCGGGGTGATCGCCTCGGACGAGGCCGGCGGCCTGGACGCCCTGGCGCACGCGGCGCGGGCGGCGCGGCGCGGCACCGACGTGATGGTGGCCGGCGCGACCGAGGCGCCGCTGGCCCCGTACTCGGTGGTCTGCCAGCTCGGGTACGAGGAGCTGAGCACCGTCGACGACCCGACGCGCGCCTACCGCCCGTTCACGGCCGCGGCCTGCGGGTTCGTGCCCGCCGAGGGCGGCGCCATGCTCGTCGTGGAGGCGGAGTCCTCGGCACGGGACCGGGGCGCGCCCGTGCGGGCCGTCCTGGCGGGACACGCGTCGACGTTCACGGGTGCCTCCCGCTGGGAGGAGTCCCGGGAAGGCCTGGCCGAGGCGATCCGGGGCGCGCTGCGCGAGGCGGGCTGCGCGCCCGAGGAGGTCGACGTGGTCTTCGCCGACGCCCTCGGCGTACCGGAGGCGGACCGCGCCGAGGCGCTGGCGATCGCCGACGCGCTCGGCCCGCACGGCACCAAGGTCCCGGTCACGGCGCCGAAGACCGCCATCGGCCGGGGTTACGGCGCCGCCCCGGTGCTGGACGTCGCCGCGGCGGTGCTCGCGATGGAGCACGGCGTGATCCCGCCCACCCCGAACGTCTTCGACGTCTGCCACGACCTCGACCTCGTCACCACCCGCGCCCGCGCGGCCGAACCGCGCACGGCGCTGGTCCTCAGCCGAGGACTCATGGGGTCGAACTCGGCGCTGGTGCTACGGCTCGGCACCGACGGCGCCTCATGACGAGGCGTCCCACACCACCAAGGAGAAACCGCATGAGTGACCGCATCACCGTGGAAGAGCTGTCCGAGCTCATGAAGAAGGCCGCCGGCGTCACCGTCGCCCCGGAGGAGCTCCAGCAGCGCTACGACTCGGGCTTCGACGCCCTCGGCATCGACTCGCTCGGTCTGCTCGGCATCGTCGGCGAGCTGGAGAACCGTTACGGCACGCCGATGCCGCCGGACGCGGAGAAGAGCAGGAGCCCCCGGCAGTTCCTCGAGCAGGTCAACAGCGCGCTGATGGCGGGAGCCTGACATGGCCGGACACACGCAGAACGAGATCACCATCGCCGCGCCGCTCGACCTGGTCTGGGACATGACCAACGACGTGGCGAACTGGCCCCGGCTGTTCAGCGAGTACGCCACCGCCGAGATCCTCTCCGAGGAGGGGAACAAGGTGACGTTCCGGCTGACCATGCACCCGGACGAGAACGGCAAGGTGTGGAGCTGGGTCTCGGAGCGGGAGACCGACCGCGACACGCTCAGCGTGCGCGCCCGCCGCGTCGAGACCGGGCCCTTCGCCCACATGAACATCCTGTGGGAGTACGAGAAGGTCCCCGGCGGCGGCACCCGGATGGTCTGGACGCAGGACTTCGCGATGAAGCCGGACGCACCGGTCGACGACGACTGGATGACGAACAACATCAACCGGAACTCCAAGGTCCAGATGGCCCTGATCCGGGACCGCATCGAGAAGGCCGCCGCCGAACAGGGTGCCGCGCCGGGCCTGGCCGACTGAACCGGACGGAGAACACCCCATGCACCAAACCCTGATCGTCGCCCGGATGGCCCCCGGCGCCGCCCCGGACATCGCCAGGATCTTCGAGGAGTCCGACCGGGGGGAGCTGCCGCACCTCATCGGGGTCTCCCGCCGCAGCCTCTTCCAGTTCGGCGAGGTGTACCTGCACCTCATCGAGTCCGAGCGCGACCCCGGACCCGCCATCGCCAAGGCGGCCAAGCACCCCGAGTTCCGGGACATCAGCGACCGGCTGACGGCCCATGTCAGCGCGTACGACCCCGCCACCTGGCGGTCCCCGAAGGACGCGATGGCGCAGCGCTTCTACCTCTGGGAGCGCGACCCGGCCGGCTGACCCCGGTCGACCGCACCGGCCGGCTGAACCCCGGTCGACCGCACCGACCGACCGCACCGACCGAAAGAACCGGCCGCCTGGTCCGCGATGACGCGGGCCCGGCGGCCGGTTCCGTGGTGGTCCGGCGCTCAGCCGGGCACGTGGCAGTCGAACGCGTGCAGATAGGCGTTGACCGGCCGTACGTCGTCGATGACCAGGCCCGCGGCGGTCAGCCGGGCGGCCATGCTCTCGGTGGTGTGCTTGGCCCCTCCGACGTTGAGGAGCAGCAGCAGGTCCATCGCGGTGCTGAACCGCATCGACGGCGTGTCGTCGACGAGGTTCTCGATGACCACGACCCGTGTTCCCGGACCGCCCGCCCCGACGACGTTGCGCAGGGTCCGGGCGGTGCTGTCGTCGTCCCACTCCAGGATGTTCTTGATGATGTACACATCGGCCCGGACCGGGACGGCGACCCGGCAGTCACCGGGCACGACGCTCATCCGGTCCGCGAGCGCACCGCCCGCCCGCAGCCGTGGGTCGGCGTTCTCCACCACCCGCGGCAGATCGAGCAGGGTGCCGTGCAACTCCGGATGCTTCTCCAGCAGGCTCGCCACCACATGCCCCTGACCACCGCCGATGTCGGCGACGGACGAGCTCCCCGACAGATCGAGGAACTCGGCCACGTCCCGCGCGGACTGCACGCTGGAGGTCGTCATGGCCCGGTTGAAGACGTCGGCCGACTCGGGGGCGTCCTCGTTGAGGTAGACGAAGAACTCCTTGCCGTACAACTCCTCGACGACGTTCCGGCCGGAGCGCACGGCCTCGTCCAGCTTCGGCCAGGCGTCCCAGGTCCACGGCTCGGTGCACCACAGGGTGATGGCGCGCAGGCTGTGCGGATCGTCCTCGCGCAGCAGCCGGGACATGTCGCTGTGGGCGAACGTCCCGTCCGGCCGCTCGGCGAAGACGCCGTAGCAGGACAGGGCCCGCAACAGCCGTCGTAGCGGCTTCGGTTCGGTCTTCACCGCCGCCGCGAGGTCCTCGGCGGCCAGCGGGGTGTCACCGAGCGCGTCGGCGACCCCCAGCCGGACGGCCGCGCGCAGTGCGGCGGCACAGGCCGCCCCGAACACCAGCTCCCTGAGCCGCATGGAGGGCGGCGGGGATGCCTGCTCTGTCGGCGAGGTCGGCGTGGTGCGCACGGGTTCCGCAGCCTGCGCGGTCCGCAGGGTCGTCATGTGCCGCCCTTCTTGTTCGAGTCGAGGAGCGGCACCTGGGCCGGTCAGCACAGGCCCGCGGGCTTGGACGACCCGCAGGTGTTGCCCTTGAAGGTGTTGCCCTTGCCGAGGGTGTCCGTGTTGACGAGGTCGGCCGGGACGTTGCCCCGCAGCACGTTGCCGGTGATCTGGTTCCGTTCGCTGGTGGCGCCCACGAAGCTCTTCCACACGACGATGCCGCCGGACAGCGGGGACTTGCCCGCGTTCTCCGTGATGCGGTTCCCCGTCACCAGGGTGTCCTCGGCGCCGGTCAGCACGATGCCGATGCCCTGCAGCGCGTCCAGCCGCGCGGTCTTCGGGCAGGACTTGTTGTTCCGCTCGACGACGTTGCCCCGGATGGTCAGGGCGCCCGCCCTCGGCTTGTTCTCGTCGCCGACGACGAAGAGGCCGGCGCAGTTGCCGGCGAGGTAGTTCTCCGCGACGGTGAGGTTCCGCAGCCGCCGGACGGTGAGGCCGACCCGGTTGCCCTCCAGGCGGTTGTGGACGACCACCGCCCCCTTGGTGTCCGTGGCGCCCTGGTCGGCCTTGATGTTGTTCGCGAGGAGCAGGCCCGCGTCGCCGTTGTTCCGGGCGGTGTTGTCGCGGAACACCCCGCGGACCGACTGCTCCTGCGCGATGCCCCAGACCCCGTTCTTCACGGCGGTCACGTTCCGCACGGTCAGCCGGTCGGTCGCCCGGGCGGAGACGCCGGACCCGGTGAAGCCGGTCACGGTCAGGTCGGCGACGGTGACGTTCTGGACCTTGCGGTTCGTGGCCCCGACCACGCAGATGCCGTTGCCGGCCTTCGCGCAGCTGTCGGCGGCCTGCTTCGCGGCCGGTGCGACGACGGTGGCCTGGCCCTGGCCGCGCAGGGTGAGCCCCTTCTTGTTGACGGTGACGCTCTCGCGGAACGTGCCGGAGGCGAGCAGGACGGTGTCCCCCGGTCGGGCGGCGTTCACCGCCCGCTGGATCGACTCTCCGGGGAAGACCACGTGGGTCCGGTGGTCGGCGACGGCCTGCGGGGCGGCCCCGAGCCCCACCCCGATGAACGCCGCGATGCTTGCCAGATGGGCAATACGGTATTTGGTCATATTGCGCACGATATGACCAGATGCTCCTGGAACCGGTCGGATAGACCATTCATCGGCGTGTCACACTCGCGCCTCGACGCGGCGGCGCCGGGCGGCAGCATCCCGAGCCGCCCCCGTGGCCTCACCCGGGAGCGACCGGGGGCACGAAAAGGTGAACGTCGAACCTTCAAGGTTTCATCAACCATCCAGCGCGGTTCGGATTCGCGATAATCTCCGCCGGTCGATATTCTCCCGAACTCCCGATATCAGGCATCCGCCCCAGCGCTCCGGTCGGAAAAGCGGATTTCGAATGGACAGGATTCAGAATGCGAACCGATTATGATTCGGTAGATCAGAACATGGACGGCATTCACCCGATTGACACACAGCACATCTGGCTCCCCGGACCGAGGACGTCGTCGGGCGGCTGGGATCCGGACGACGAACTGCTCCACCTGTCCCACCCGGCGCACGGTGTGGACCCCGCCACCCTGATGGAGGGCCTGGACGGTCATGGGCACGCGCGCCCCCCGGTCGACCGGCGCCGGCCGCGCCCGGGGGCTCATATCTTTTCAGGAAACCCGAGAATCGTCCCCGTCGCGATCTTGATCACGACGATCGCCGCGTGCGCGCTGACGATGCTGTACTGGTCCCTCTCCTATTCGTACAGCCAACTCCGCGATATCGCCCTGCTGGTGGTGTCGGAGAAATTGGCGAAATGGTGGCCGCTGACCGTGTACGGGCCGTGGCTGCTCGCAGGTCTGTCCATCGTGCGGGCATCCGTACAGGGCCGGACCGCCCGGCGGTCCTGGGCCGTGATGCTGCTCTCCTCCGGCACGGCTGTGGCGCTGTGCATCGGCCAGTCGCCGAGTTCTCTGCTGGCCATGGTGATCGTCGGAATTCCCCCGATCACCGCCCTGGTCTGCTTCCGGGAACTCGTCGGCCAGTTCTCGGCCGGGCGCGGCCCCCGGCACGCCGCCGACACCCTCAACGGGCCCAAACAGGGCAGACCCTGACTCATGTCCGTTCGGGTTCGACGGTCTGTTCCGTCCAGATCGTCTTGCCCGTGGGGGTCGGGCGGGTGCCCCAGCGCTGGGTCAGCTGGGCGACCAGCAGCAGACCGCGGCCGCCCTCGTCGTAGGTGCGGGCGCGGCGCATATGAGGTGCGGTGCTGCTGGCGTCCGAGACCTCGCAGATGAGGCTGCGGTCGTGGATGAGGCGCAGTTGCACGGGCGGCTCGGCGTGCCGGATGGCGTTGGTGACCAGTTCGCTGACGACCAGTTCGGTGACGAAGGCCGCGTCGGTCAGGCCCCACCGCTCCAGTTGGCACAGGGCGTTCTTGCGGGCCTCGGCCACGGCGGAGGGGTCGGGGGCGACGTCCCAGACGGCGACCCGGTCGCCGTCGAGCGCCCGGGGGCGGGCGACGAGCAGGGCGACGTCGTCGGTGGGCCGCTCGGGAAGCACGGACCGCAGCACCCTGTCGCACAGCGCGTCCAGGGAGGCGGCGGGAGTGGTGAGGGCCTGACGCAGCCGGGTGATGCCGTCGTCGATGTCGTCGTCCCGCGACTCGACCAGGCCGTTGGTGTAGAGGGCGAGCAGGCTGCCCTCCGGCAGGTCGGTCTCCAGCGCCTCGAAGGGCAGTCCGCCCAGCCCCAGCGGGGGCCCGGCCGGGAGGTCGAGCAGGTCGGCGGTGCCGTCCGGCCGCACCACGACGGGTAGGGGATGCCCGGCGCGGGCGAGTGTGCACCGGCGCGCGACGGGGTCGTACACGGCGTACAGACACGTCGCTCCGACATCCCCCGTGCTCGCCCCGCCCAGGGCCGTCGCTCCCCCGGCCGGCCCGGGCCCGCCGGCCGACCCCGCGCCCTCCGCCTCGGTGGCCAGGCGGGCCACGAGGTCGTCGAGGTGCGTGAGCAGTTCGTCGGGCGGCAGATCGATGTCGGCGAGGGTGCGTACGGCGGTCCGCAGCCGGCCCATGGTCGCGGAGGCGTGGACGCCGTGGCCCACGACGTCGCCCACGACCAGCGCCACCCTGGCCCCGGACAGCGGGATCACGTCGAACCAGTCCCCGCCCACCCCGGCCCGGGCGCCGGCCGGGAGGTAGCGGGAGGCGACCTCCACGGCGGCCTGCTCGGGCAGGCTCTGCGGCAGCAGGCTGCGCTGCAGGGTGACGGCCGTACCGCGTTCGCGTGTGTAGCGCAGGGCGTTGTCGACGCAGACCGCCGCCCGCGCCGCCAGTTCCTCGGCCAGGACGAGGTCGTCCCGCTGGAACGGGTAGGGGTGCCGGTGCCGGGCGAAGACGGCGACACCCAGCGTGGTTCCGCGCGCCGACAGGGGCACCGTCATCGCCGAGTGGAACCCGAACTCGCGGATCCGGGCGGTCCGGAGCGGGTCCTCGGCCACCCAGTCGGCGATCGCGGGCTCGGTCACCTGGTACAGCACGGCCTGCCCCGACCGCAGGCTCTCCACCGGCGGGGAGCCGTCCGGGTACTCGTCCACCTCGCCCGGCGCGACGACCGCCTCGGGCGTCCCCTCGTGCACGGACAGGTGGGCGATGCGCCGCAGGGCGAGGGCGCGGCCCGGCGCCGGCACCTCCGAGGGCGGCTCGTGCAGGTCGTCGAGGGACGCCAGCAGGTCGATGCTGATGAAGTCGGCGAGGTCCGGGACCGCCACGTCCGCCAGTTCCTGCGCCGTCCGCGTCACATCGAGGGTGCTGCCGATGCGCCGCCCGGCCTCGGCTATCAGCTGCAGGCGCTTGCGGGCCCAGTACTGCTCCGTCATGTCGTGCCCGGTGGAGGCCACGCCGAGGACGCGGCCGTCCTCGTCCTGAAGCCGGTAGAGGTGGACCGACCAGGCGTGCTCACGCGCCTCGCCGGGGGCCCGCGCGTGGTTCTCCAAGTACTGCGGCTCGCCGGTCTCCAGGGTCAGCCGCATCAGCCGCTCGACCTCCCCGATCGCGGGGTCGTCCAGCGCCTCCGCCATCCGCAGCCCGCGCAGGTCGTCGTCGGTCAGGCCCAGCGCGCCCGTGGAGCCCCGGTTGGACACGCGAAAACGCAGATCCGTGTCGTGCACCGAGGTCGCGCAGCACGGGGAGTCGAGGAAACCCCGCAGCGCGAGCGCGTGGTCGCCGGGGCGGGGCCCCGAATCCGGCGGCGCCGAGACCAGGAACCAGTCCCGGACGCCGGCGTACGACGTCCGGTGGTGCGCGAGGACCTTCACCTCCAGACGGCGGCCGTCCCGGTGCCGGAGGACGAGCGCGCCGTGCCACCTGGGCAGGTCGGCGAAGGACGGCAGGTCGCTCGCCGTGGGCTCCTCGGCGAGCAGCGAGACGGCCGGGCGGCCCAGGATCTGCGCCGGGGCGTACCCCAGCAGGTGTTCGGCGCCGGCGCTCCAGCCGGTCACCGTGCCCTGTTCGTCGACGGTGGCACGCGCACTGAACGCCCCACCGACGGCACCGGCCCCGCCGGGGCCCGCTCCCGGGCCGTCGCCGCTACGCCGCTCCATGGCCCCTCATCTCGCTCTCGCCGAGTTCTCCACCTCACCGAGGCCCTCGCCCTTGATATGTCCCTCTGCACCCTTTTCACACTATTTCGCGACCGACGCGTGAGCACTTCATGCGCCGACCCGCACGGAGGCGGCCGTGATCGTCAGCGGCGGCGCAGCGACTGCCGGCCCGGCCCTGCTCGCGGCGGGCCCCACGCCGTACGCCGCGCCGGGAAGCTGGATCGACCTCTTCGTCGACTTCCTCGTCACCAAGCACGGCCTCGCCACAGCGCTCCAGTCCGACGACTCCGGCTGCGAGGCCCTCCACACCTACTTCCTCGACCGGCTCCTCCCCGTCTGCACCCGACTGATGGAGGCCGCCGCCGATTCCGGCGAGATCCGGTCCGACCTGACGGCCTACGCCCTCATGCGCGGCGTCGGCAACCTGTGCATCGGCGCCGAGAACGACCCCCGGTACGACGCACGCCACCTGGTCAACGTCCTCGTCGCGGGCCTCAGCCGACCGCACTGACGGCTCACGGACGGTTGTAAGTACCCAAACAATCTGTCGCTTGACACGTGTCATGCCCTTGTCAGCGAAGCCGGGTTGGGGCAAGCATAGGGGCGCTCGTTTGAGCCGAAACAAAACTCTTCTCTTGCGCCCGACAGGTGAGGCATGGCTACAAGTGCGTCCAGAATGCGGCACGCGGCCGGCGACGGTTACGCGTCCACCGGCTCCCTCAAACAGAACGCGCTCGGCGTCCTGGGCATTCTCTTCTTCGTTCTCTCCGCGCAGGCGCCGCTGACCGGCATCGCCGGAGCGGCCCCGGTCGCGATAGCCATCGGCAACGGCCCGGGCGTCCCCGCGATGTACGTGGTGGCCGGCGTCGTCGTCCTGCTCTTCTCCGTCGGCTACGTCGCCATGGGCCGCCACGTCGTCGACGCGGGCGCCTTCTACTCGTACGTCGGCAAGGGCCTCGGCGGTACGGCCGCCGCGGGCAGCGCGGGTGTGGCCCTGCTCGCCTACCACGCCATCCAGGCGGCGGTGTACGGGCTGTTCGGTGCCGTCATGAACGGACTGGCGCTGCAGTACCTGGAGTGGGACGTGCCCTGGTGGCTGTTCGCGCTCGCCACGATGATGATCGTGCAGGGGCTCGGCGCGACCGGCGTCGATGTGGGCGCCAAGGTGCTCGCCGTGTTCGTCCTGGCCGAGATCGGCCTGCTGCTGATCTTCGGCGTGGTGATGCTCCTCCAGGGCGGCGGCCCCGAAGGACTGGCCCCCGGCTCCTCCTTCTCCCTGTCGGCGGCGCTCGACGGCGCGCCCGGGGTGGCGCTGATGTTCGCGGTGGCGTCGATGTTCGGCTTCGAGGCGACCGCGATCTACGGCGAGGAGGCGCGCGAGCCGCACAGGACGGTCCCCCGGGCCACCTATCTCGCGGTCGTCCTCGTCACCGCGTTCTTCGCCTTCACCTCCTGGATGCTGATCTCGGCGCACGGCCCGTCCGCCAGTACGGCCGCCGCCGGCAAGGCGCTGGAGGCCGGGGACGGGGCGGGCTTCGTCGCCGCGCCCGTCTCCGAGGAGCTGGGCGCGTGGGCGGGCGACGCGCTGCCGATCCTGCTGGCCACCTCGCTCTTCGCCAGCATCCTGGCCTTCCACAACTCGGCCAACCGCTATCTGTTCTCCCTCGGCCGGGAGGGCCTGCTGCCGCGCCGGCTGAGCTCGCTCAACGGCCGTCAGTCGCCGTGGCTGGCGGGTGTCGTGCAGACCGCCGTCGCCGCGCTGCTCGTCTTCCCCTTCGCGCTGGCCGGCGAGGACCCCGTCCTCACCCTCTTCTCCTGGCTCAGCGGTCTCGCCGTACTGGCGATCATGCTGCTGTACCTGCTGACGTCCGTCTCGGTCATCGTGTACTTCCGCGCGGAACGGACCGGAGACACCCGACTCTGGAACACCCTGCTCGCCCCGGCCCTGGGCGCCGTCGGCATCGCCGGTGCCATCTGGCTGATCATCGCCAACTTCACCACCCTCATCGGCGGTGACACCACCACGGCGGTGTGGCTCGCCCTGGCGGTTCCGGCGGCACTGCTGGCGGGCGCGGCGATGCCGCGGCTGGCCGGCTCGACGAGCAGGCGGTAGGGAGCGGGAGGGCTCGGGAGGGGCCGAGCCCTCCGGGTGCGGGTGAGGGGAGGTGCGGGTGGTGGGTGCTGGTCGCGCAGCTCCGCGCGCCCCTTAGCGGCATAGGCGCCCCGAGGTCTTTCAGGGGCGCGGGGAACTGCGCGAGCAACCACCCGCCACCCGCACCCGCACGACCACCCGCAGCCCCCGCAGCCCCCGCAGCCCCCGCAGGGATACCGCGTCGTCACCCCGTCGCGCGCTGCTGCCAGGCGCCGAAGGACTGCAGTGGGTCGCCGCTCTCCAGGGCCCAGGGGTACGCCGTGACCATGCCGCCGATCGCGCGGAAGACCTCGCCCGCCTCACCGGCCCGCTTCGCCTGCACGAGCGCGTACGCCAGCAGGTTGAGGTCGGCGACGGCGGCGGCGTGGGTCAGGTAGCCGGGGCGGGGCCAGTCGGCCAGCGCGCGGCCCAGGGCCGCCACGGCGTTGGGGCGGCTCCACAGGTGGACGGCGGTGAGGGCTTCGAGCCCGCCCTGGTCGAGCGTGCCCTGATAGAGGTCGATGAGGGCGGCGATCTCCAGGCTCGCCGTCGGGGCCGTGGGCGCCGTCCCCGCGCGTACCCGGTCGAGGAAGTCGACCGTCTGCGCGTGCGAGCCGCACTCCCACGGCGACAGATAGCCGAGCATCTGGAAGTGGGCCTCGCGGTGCCACGGATCGCGCCGGACGATCTCGTCCCAGAGCGGGAAGACCTCCGCGCCCGGCCGGCGCCACAGCCGCAGCAGCCCCAGGCGCACGACCCAGGGGGTGGGGTCCTCGGGCCGCAGCGCGGCGGCCCGTTCGCAGGCGTCGAGCGCCTCCCGGGTCTCCCCGGGCACCGGGTCCTCCTCGTACCGCGCCCGCAGCAGGACGCCCCAGGCGGCCAGCAACTGCGCGTCCGGGTCCCGCTGTTGCTCCTCCGCCCAGGAGCGCTGCAGGACCGGTGAGGTCGACTCCGCGAGGACGCTCATCCGGTGGGCCCTGCGGTCCCAGTCCCTGCCGGTGTCACGGAGCAACTGCTCGATCATGGCCACCGCGAGGCTGCGGCCGCCGGAGCTCCCTCTCTCCACGAGACGCTTGCGCACCTTCCCGAGGTCCGTGTCGTCGAGTTCGGGAGCGAGTCTGGTCGTGGTTCGTCGGCGACCGAGGAGAGACATGCTCGGAGAGTAACGAAATTTGGTCACTGTGTGATGGGTTGAGATGCACGTATGCCGATCCGATATCCGGACCGGCGGCGGCGACAGCGGGCAACGGCGACAGGGGCGGCAGCGACACCCCGGAGACGGATGTGCCGCGAAACCCCCCGCGCGCTCTCGGTCTGTGCTACGTTGACTTGAAGTGGCAGTTTTGGTTACCAGAGGCTTCTGAGTGCTCTTCGACCTTCCGTCGACGAGCACTCTTTGTTGTTTCCGGGGCCCTACGGGTTTCAGATCATCCCGTCGGGTCAAATCGTTGCTGCGACGCCGGTTCCGCAAGGTGCGGACTCCGGGCACTGCATCAAGGGAGTACAACATGGCATCTGGCACCGTGAAGTGGTTCAACGCGGAAAAGGGTTTTGGCTTCATCGAGCAGGAGGGTGGCGGCCCGGACGTGTTCGCCCACTACTCGAACATCGCCACCTCCGGTTTCCGTGAGCTTCAGGAGGGCCAGAAGGTGACCTTCGACGTCACGCAGGGCCAGAAGGGCCCCCAGGCCGAGAACATCGTTCCCGCCTGACGCTGACGCGTACGCATGAGCCGGGGCCCGCACCTTCGGGGTGCGGGCCTCGGCTCGTGTGCGACCGGTGCCGTATCGAGGAAGGTCCGCATGAACCGCACGCCCCGCACGAACAGCAGCAGCTCCTCCCGCGCCCGCTCGCAGGGGGCGGGCAACCAGACCACTCCTTCCCGTTCGGCCAAGAACGGCGCGGCCAAGGGCGGCGCGACCACCAGCGGTGCGGCCGGCAGCGGCTCGGCCAAGGCCGGCGCTGCCAAGGCCGGTGCCGCCAGGAACGGCGCCCCCAAGAACGGAGCCTCCAGGAGCGGCTCGGCCCGAACCGGTGCGGCCAAGGCCGGGCGTGGCCGTCGTGGCGGTCGTACCACCGTGGCCGTCGGCGGGGAGTTCGCACTGCCGGTCACCGTGACACCCGCGCTGCCGGCCGTCGAGGCGTTCACCGAACTCGACCTGCCCGGGCGGCTGCTGGAGACCCTCGGCGCCGAGGGCGTGACCGCGCCGTTCCCCATCCAGGCCGCGACGCTGCCGAACTCGCTCGCCGGCCGGGACGTCCTCGGCCGGGGCCGCACGGGTTCCGGCAAGACGCTCGCCTTCGGCCTCGCGCTGCTGGCCCGTACGGCCGGGCAGCGGGCCGAGCCCCGGCAGCCGCTGGCCCTCGTCCTCGTCCCCACCCGGGAACTGGCCCAGCAGGTCACCGACGCCCTCACCCCGTACGCCCGCGCGCTGCGGCTGCGGCTCGCCACCGTGGTCGGCGGGATGTCCATCGGGCGGCAGGCGAGCGCGCTGCGCGGCGGCGCCGAGGTGGTCGTCGCGACGCCGGGCCGGCTCAAGGACCTCATAGACCGGGACGACTGCCGCCTGGACCGGGTCGCGATCACCGTCCTGGACGAGGCCGACCAGATGGCCGACATGGGCTTCATGCCCCAGGTGACCGCCCTGCTCGACCAGGTGCGGCCCGACGGCCAGCGGCTGCTGTTCTCGGCCACGCTGGACCGCAACGTCGACCGGCTGGTCCGCGACTACCTCCACGATCCCGTCGTCCACTCGGTCGACCCGTCCGCGGGCGCGGTCACCACGATGGACCACCACGTGCTGCATGTGGCGGACGACGACAAGCACGCCACGACGACCGAGATCGCCGCCCGTGACGGCCGGGTGATCATGTTCCTGGACAGCAAGCACGCGACGGACCGGCTGGTCAAGAAGCTGCTGGCCGTCGGCGTGCGCGCCGCCGCCCTGCACGGCGGCAAGTCGCAGTCCCAGCGCAACCGGGCCCTGAACCAGTTCAAGGACGGTGCCGTCACGGCGCTGGTCGCCACCAACGTCGCGGCGCGCGGCATCCACGTCGACGACCTCGACCTCGTCGTCAACGTCGACCCGCCCGGCGACCACAAGGACTATCTGCACCGCGGCGGGCGTACGGCCCGGGCCGGCGAGTCCGGCACCGTCGTCACGCTCGTCCTGCCGCACCAGCGCCGGGACGTGACCCGGCTGATGGCCGTCGCCGGCATCACCCCGACGACCACCGAGGTCCGCTCGGGCGGGGACGCCCTCAACCGCATCACCGGCGCACAGACCCCCTCGGGCGTGCCCGTCGTCCTCACCCCGCCGCCGGTCACCGAGCAACGCCCCGCCCGCCCGAAGTCCGGCCGCCAGGGCTCCGCCCGTCCTGACGCCTCGTCACGCGCCCGTCGCGGCCGCCCCGCCCAGGGCCGCCGCCGCGCCCCCGGCAAGGGAGCCGAGGGCAACGGCCGCTGAGTCCGACGGGGCGGATGTGGAACTTCGGAGGGGACAGCGGCCGTTCACAGGGAGACGTGCGGAACGCACGCGGACGACCGCACGACCGGACGACCGGAACGACACGGGCTGAAGCCGAGGTGGCACGCATGGCGATGTGGGATCGGATCAAGGACCAGGCCAAGGGTCTGCAGCAGCAGGCACAGGGCGCGCGGGGCGGCAGCGGACACGGGCAGCCGGGCACGGGGCCCCTGGGCGGCGCCTCCTCCGGGTCCGGGCGGTCCTCCGGCGGGTCGAAGGCCCAGCTGGTGAGCGCGCTCAAGTCCCAGCTCACCTCCCTCAAGACGGAGTTGAAGAGCGGGGCCTACCGGGACGCCAGCATGGCCATGTGCGCGCTGGTCGCCGCCGCCGACGGGAACGTGGACGAGCACGAGCGGCAGCATGTGGAGTCGCTGATCCTGAACAACGACGTCCTGCAGAACTTCCCGGCCGATCAGCTGCGGCAGCGCTTCCACAAGCACGTCGACCAGCTCTCCTTCAACTTCCAGCAGGGCAAGGCCGAGGCGCTGCAGGAGATCGCCAAGGCCGCGAAGAAGCCGACGGAGGCCCGGGCGGTCATCCAGACCGGGTTCGTGGTGGCGGGCGCGGACGGCTACATCGCCCAGACCGAGGAGCAGGTCCTCCGCGAGGCGTGCGCGGCACTGGGCCTGTCCCCGCAGGAGTTCGGCCTCTGACACCCACGGGCCCCGGCCCCGGCCCCGGCCCCGGCCCCGGCGGGCACCCTTCTCCCACAACGTACTCTTAGGCAAGCCTTAGCTGCTTGATGGGGGAAGTGATGGAGAAGGGTGCATGTCGGGAGTCGTAGGACACCGCGTCGGCCGGCTGGCCGCCGCCCTTCTCCTGTTGTCGCTGGCCGTGCTGCTGAGCCTCGCGGTGGGCAGCCGGACGATCCCGCCCTCGGCGGTGTGGGACGCGCTGGCGCACGGCGGCACGAGCGACGACGCCCAGGTCGTACGGTCGTTGCGGGTACCGCGCACGGTCATCGGCGTCCTCGTCGGCGTCGCGCTGGCCGTCGCCGGCACGGTTCTGCAGGGCATCACGCGTAACCCGATCGCCGAGCCCGGCATCCTCGGCATCAGCCAGGGCGCCTCGCTCGGCGTCGTCTGCGCCATCGCCTTCCTCGGCGTGCACACACTGAACGGGTACGTCTGGTACGCCTTCGCCGGCGCCGGGATCGCGGCCGTCTGCATCTACGCCGTCGCCGGCAGCGGGCGCGGGGGCGCTTCGCCGGTGAAACTGGCGCTGGCCGGGGCGGCGATGAACGCGTTCCTCGCCTCCGTCGTCTCGGCGCTCCTCACTACCAACGCGCGGGCGCTCGACGAGTTCCGGTTCTGGGACGTCGGTTCGATCAGCGGGCGGGACGCGACGATCGCCAGCCAGGTCTGGCCGTTCCTGCTCGCCGGTCTGCTGCTGGTGCTGGCCATGGCCCGCGGCCTGGACGCGCTGGCGCTCGGCGACGACATCGCCCGGGGGCTCGGCCGCAACGTGGCCCTGCTGCGGGCGACCGGCGCCCTGGGCGCGACCGTCCTCACGGGCGCCGCCGTCGCCGCGGCCGGCCCCATCGCCTTCATCGGCCTCGCCGTACCGCACATCGCCCGCGCCCTCGTCGGCCCCGGCCACCGCCTGCTGCTGCCCATGGCCGCGCTGCTCGGCCCGGTGATGGTCCTCCTCGCGGACGTTCTCGGCCGGATCGTCGTACGGCCCTCGGAGGTACCGGTGGCCGTCATGACCGCGCTCGCGGGCGTGCCGTTCCTGATCGTGCTGGTGCGCAGGAAGGCGGTGGCGGCGGCATGACGCACGTCGACGAACCCCGCGCTTCCCTCCCTGTTCGCCCCGCCGCCCTCTCTGTTCGCCCCGCCGGGCACGCTGTCGTGCGGGCCGGGCGGGGGAGCAGCTTTCTGGTGCATCGCCGGGCGCTCGTCGTGGCCGTCGTGCTCGGCGTGCTGCTCCTGGGCGCGGTGGTCGTGTCGTTGTGTGTCGGGGAGGCGTTCGTCTCACCGGCCGAGGTCGTGCGGGTGCTGCTCGGACTGCCGAGCCCCGACGAACTGGTCGTCGGCACGCTGCGGTTGCCACGGCTGGTGACCGGGCTGCTGGTGGGGGCCGCGTTCGGGCTGTCCGGGGCGCTGATCCAGACCATGGCCCGCAACCCGCTCGCCAGCCCCGACGTCATCGGCGTGACGCACGGGGCGGGCGCGGCGACGGTCGCGGCGATGACGTTCGGCCTCACCTCGTACGCCGTCCTGCCGTACGTGTCGGTCGCGGGCGGGCTGCTGGCCGCGCTGCTGGTCTATCTGCTCGCCTGGCGGGGCGGACTGACCGCCTCCCGTTTCGTGCTCGTCGGCATCGGCATCTCGGTGGCGCTCGGGTCCCTCACCCGACTGCTGGTCACCAAGGGGGACTATCTGGTCGCCCAGCAGGCCAAGGTGTGGCTCACCGGCTCGCTCAACGGCCGCGGCTACGACCAGGCGGCGCCGCTCGCCACGGTCCTGCTGCTGCTCGTGCCGTTCCTGCTGTGGGCGGCGCGCGCGCAGCGGAGCGCGGTGTTCGACGAGGACACGGCCACCGCGCTCGGCATCCGGCTCGGCCGGGTACGGCTGGGGCTGAGCGTCCTGGGTGTCGTCCTCGCGTCCGCGGCGACCGGCGCCGCCGGTCCCGTCGACTTCGTGGCGCTGCTCGCCCCGCAGATCGCCCGGCGGCTGACCCGCACCCCGCAGACCCCGCTGGTGTGCTCCGCGTTGACGGGCGCGCTGATCGTGGTCGTCGCGGACGTGCTGGCCCGCAAGCTCCTCTCGCCGCTGGAACTGCCGGTCGGCGTGTTCACCGCCCTCGTGGGCGCCCCCTATCTGATGTGGCTGATCGTCCGCACCCGCGGCAACCGCTCCGGAGGAACCGCGTGACCGACGACCGCCCCACCGAGCTGACGACCGCTCAGGACGCCGCCCCGGCTCCGGATGCCGCCCCCGCTCACGACACCGCGCCGGCTCCCGATGCCGCCTCCGCTCACGACACCGCCCCTGCCTCCCCGTCCGGCAGCCGGCTGGCCGCACGTGGGCTCACGCTCGCCTACGAGGACCGTACGGTCGTCGAGGAGCTGGACCTGGAGGTGCCGGACGGGAAGGTCACCGTCATCGTCGGGCCGAACGCGTGCGGCAAGTCGACGCTGTTGCGGGCCCTGGGCCGACTGCTGAAGCCGCGTCGGGGTGCCGTGCTGCTCGACGGGGCCGAACTGGCGCACGTACCCACCCGGCGGATCGCCCAGGTGATCGGGTTGCTGCCGCAGACGCCGGTGCCGCCGGAGGGGATCACGGTCGCGGACCTGGTCTCGCGCGGACGGCAGCCGCACCAGAAGTGGTGGCGGCAGTGGTCCGACTCCGACGAGACGGCCGTCGCCCACGCGATGGAGCGCACGGGCACCACGGACCTCGCCGAGCGCCCGGTCGACGAACTGTCCGGCGGTCAGCGCCAGCGCGTGTGGATCGCCATGGCCCTCGCCCAGAACACCGACCTGCTCCTGCTCGACGAGCCGACGACATACCTGGACATCGCCCACCAGGTCGAAGTCCTGGACCTCGTACGGCAGTTGAACCACGAGCGCGGCCGTACGGTGGTCGCGGTGCTGCACGACCTCAACCAGGCCGCCCGCTACGCCGACCATCTGATCGCCATGCGGGCGGGCCGGATCGTCGCGCAGGGCCCGCCCGCCGACATCGTCACCGCCGACCTCGTCCAGGAGGTCTTCGGACTCGCCTCGGTCGTCGTACCGGACCCGGTGACGGGTGATCCACTGGTGGTGCCGGGCCCTCCGGGTGTCCGGAACCACACGCCCCATGGGCTCCCGGCCCACAGGAAGCCCATAAAGTAAGGGGTACCTAAGTTCTACGACGGGAGCCCTCCCATGTCCCTGCGCCGCCGCGGCACGGCCGCCGCAGCCCTCGCTCTCGCCTCCGCGCTGGCCCTGACCGCGTGCGGGAGTTCCTCCGGCGAGGGGTCGGACGCCGGAGCCTCCAAGGGGGCCGCCGGCAAGAAGGACGTCGCCAAGGGCGGCAAGGACTTCGCCGACGCGGCGAGGAAGACCGCCGCGATGGGCACCGACGCCAAGCCTGGCGAATGGCCGCGCACCGTCGAGCACGCCATGGGCGAGACTAAGATCGAGGCCCAGCCCAAACGCGTCGTCGTCCTCGACGTGGGCGAGCTCGACAACGTTGTTTCGCTGGGCGTCCAGCCGGTCGGCCTCGCGCCCACCGAGGGCTCCCCCGAGCTGCCGTCGTACCTGAAGAAGGACGCGGGCAGCCCGAAGAACGTCGGCACCATCAACAGCCTCAACCTGGAGGCGATCGCCGCGCTGAAGCCCGACCTGATCCTCGGCAGCCAGCTGCGCGCCGCCGACAAGTACGACGAGCTGTCCAAGATCGCGCCGACCGTCTTCTCCGTCCGCCCCGGCTTCACCTGGAAGGAGAACTACCTCCTCAACGCCGCCGCCCTGGACAAGACGGCCGAGGCGAAGGAGAAGCTGGCGACGTACGAGGCGAAGGCCGACGCGCTGGGCAAGAAGCTCGGCGTCGACAAGCCGACGGTCTCGATGGTCCGTTACATGCCGGACGGCGTCGTCCGCCTGTACGCCAACGCCTCTTTCATCGGCACGATCCTCAAGGACGTCGGCGTGCCCCGCCCGAAGAACCAGGACATCGAGGACCTCGCCGCCGAGATCAGCGCCGAGAACATCGACCAGGCAGACGCGGACTACATCTTCACCGGCGTGTACGGCGACCCGAAGGCGACCGACAAGTCCAGGGCCCAGGGCAACCCGCTGTGGAAGAACCTCTCCGCCGTGAAGGCGGGCCACGCCTACGACGTCCCGGACGAGACGTGGTACCTGGGCCTCGGCGTGACCGCCGCGGACGAGGTGCTCGGCGACCTGGAGGGCTACCTCACCACGTAGCGGTCAGCGCACGGCGTCAGGGTCGGGGCGCCCTCGGCGGAGGGCGCGGCCGCACCACGAGATGAGGGCGGCGTTGGCCAGGCCGCCGAGGACGACGGCGAGGACCAACATCGCGGCGCCCTCCGGGAGGAACAGCCAGACGAAGCTGACCGGCGCGGTGGCGAGGGCGGGGATGACGGCCGCCATCGACCCGTCCGAGCCGTCGCCGGAGCTCACCGCGATCGCCCACACCAGCAGACCGACGCAGACCACGAAGTAGACGAGCGCGACGACGTCACCGGCGACGGGACGGAAGCGGCGCGGCGCGGGCTGCGCGGGCAGGGGCGGGGGCGGGGGCGGGCCGGAATCGGCGCCGGTGTCGGTCACGGGGGTGGGTTCCTCGTTCATGGGGCGGTCCTGGTCGTCGCGGGCGGTCCTGGTCGTCGGGGGGAGGGAGGTGGCCGCGTCGGTCTCAGAGGTGGGCGCCCGGTGGGTTCGGGCGGGCGAGGCCCAGGTCGTACGCGAGGATCGTGGCCTGGACGCGGTCGCGCAGGCCGAGTTTGCGCAGCACGGCGTTGACGTGGGACTTCACGGTGCCGACGGTGATGCCGAGTTCCTCGGCGATCTCCGCGTTGGTGAGGCCGGCGGCGACCAGGCCGAGGACGCCCCGCTGGCTGCCGGTGAGGGCCTCCAGTTCGCGCGGGACGCTCCCGTCCGCCGTCCCGGGGAGCGTTCCGGAGGCGTAGTGGCCGATGAGGCGGCGGGTCGCGGACGGGGCGAGCACGCTCTCGCCGGCGGCCACCACGCGGATGCCGGCCAGCAGTTCGGAGGCGTGCACGTCCTTGAGGAGGAAGCCGGAGGCACCGGCGCGCAGGGCGTCGAAGACGTACACGTCGAGGTCGAAGGTGGTCAGCACGAGGACGCGGGGTGCGTCGGGGCGACCGGTGATGATGCGGGTGGCGGCGATGCCGTCCAGTTCGGGCATCCGTACGTCCATGACGACGACGTCCGGCGCCAACTCCTCGGCGAGCCTGACGGCTTCGGCCCCGTCGGCGGCCTCACCGACGACCGTCATGTCCTCCTCGGCGTCGATCACGGCGGCGAACCCCGCCCGTACGATGCCCTGGTCGTCGGCGACCAGCACCTTGAGGCTCATCGCTCACTTCCCTCTTCCTCGTCGGGAACCGGTGCCGCGGCGAGAGGCAGCCGGAGGTGGACCGTGTCCGGGCCGCCGACGGTCAGTGTGCCGCCCAGCGGCGCGATCCGTGCCGTCAGCCGCTCCCGTACGGCGGGGTGCGCGGCGCGCGGCACCCCGGTGGCCGTGAGCGTCAACGTACCGTCCTCCGCGTCGAGTTCGAGCATCGCGGGGTCCTCGCCGCCGGCCGCGAGGACCGTCTCGGCGGCGTGGTAGGCGGCCAGGTCGACGGCGGTGGGCAGGCGGGCGGGGACGCGGTCGGTCAGCCGTATCTCCACGTCGCGGCCGGTGGCCCGGCACTGGTGGGCGAGCAGGTCGAGGGCCTGGAGGGTGGGCTGCGGCCGTCGCCCGGGCCCGGCCCCGTCCTCGCCGTCCCGGACCGTGTCGAGCAGGGCCCGCATCGCGGCCAGGGCCTCCCGGGCGCGCTCGGCCACCGCGTCGAGCCGGCCCGCCTCCGCCTCCGCCACCATGTCCGAGGTCCGCGACAGCACGGTCGTCTCCAGCCCCGCCGCGATCCGGCGCCGCTCCCCCCACGCCTCCCGCACGGCCTCCTCGGTCCAGCCGGCGAGCCGTTCGTCCCGCACACCCCGGCGGTCCCGCACCCGCCGCCCCCGCACGGCCCCGACCCACCGGGCGCCTCCCACCGCCAGAGCCGCCCCGCCGGCAGCCCCGACACCGACCGCCCAGCCGGGGAGGGTCGTCCCTCGCCCCCACACGGCGGCGGTCGCGGCACCGGCGTGCGCGACCACGGCGACGACGGACAGGGCCGCCAGGCACACAGCCGTCCGTGCGGGATCCGCGGCCCTCCGTGCCGCCTCCCCCGCGAGGGCCGCGCAGGTGGCGAGCAGGCTCAGGGCGGGTGGGAGGACGGCGGGACCCGTGTAATCGCCCACCGTCATCGCCACCGGCCACAGCAGGGGCAGGCCGAGCAGGACGCCGAAGGCCGTGCGGGGCGCGCGGCGCAGCCACAGCAGGGTGACCGCCTGGGCCGTGGCCAGGAGCGCGAAGAGGACGCCGGCGGAGACCTGTTGCCCGGCCGACGTGGTGTCCGGGCGGATGACCAGGGCCGGGAGCAGCGGCTGCAGGACGAGGCCGAGGGCGGTGATCACCTGGGCCAGGCGGTACCCGCGCGGGGCGGGCTGCTCGACCCGGGTGGTGGTGCGGCCCGGCAGGACCGCCCGCACCTCCCAACCGCCCTCCGCCGTGGGCCCGGTGGTCAGTGTGCCGCCCGCCTCCCGCGCCCGGGAGCGCAGGAAGCCCTGGCCGCGCCCGCCGCCGAGCCCCGCCGCGTGGGCCGTCGCCCCGGCGGGCGGGGCCGCGCTGGTGACGACGACGTCCGTGCGGGTGTCGCCGTAGCGGACGAGCACCTTGGTGTGGGCGCCCGGCGCGTGCCGGGCCACGTTGGTCAGGCCCTCGCGCACGATGCCGTACGCCGCGTCCGCGACGGCCCCGTCCGGCAGGGCGTCGATCTCGCAGTCGACGCGCTGGTCGAGGCGGCGGAACCCCGCGACGAGGTCCAGCAGCCGCTCCTCCGGCGACGGCAGGTCCTCACGGGAGGGCGCCGGCGCCCGTACCGCGCTGAGCGCACGCGTGACCTCACGGCCCGTCTCGACCGCGAACTCCAGTGCCTGCGCGGCCAGTTCGGGGCGCCGGTCGCGCAGCCCGAGCGCCGCGCCCGCCGTGACCACGACGGCCGTCAGGTGGTGGGCGCTGACGTCGTGCAACTCCCGCTCCATACGCCGCCGTTCGACCGCCGGCAGCCGATGCCGCTCCGCCTCGGCCCGCTTCAGCCGCTGCTCGGCCGCCCACCGCGCGCGCCGCGCCCGTCGTACGAAGAGGCCGGCGCCGCACGCGGTGGCGTACAGCAGGACGGTGAGGACGAGGTCGAGGCCGTCGCGGTCGCTGAGCCCGTGCAGGCTGATGCCCTGGAGGAGCTGCCACACGGCGAGTGCCGCCCCGCACAACACGGCGGTGAAGGGGTCGCGTTCGGTCGCCACGGTGAAGAGGGCCAGCGCGACCCCCGCCGTGCCGAGAACGGCCATCGCGCCGAGGGGCAGCGGCCCGGCGCCCAGCGCGCACGCGACGGCGACCACGACGAGGGCGACCACCGGGCGGGTACGGCGCAGGGCGAGGGCGGCGGTCACCACCCCGGCGATCAGGGCGGCCACCGGCAGCGCGGCCCCGTCCGGAACCTTTCCGCGCGCCAGCGCCGCCCCGGGCCACACCACGGCCTGGGCACATATCAGCAGGACCGGAATCAGCCGGTCGTCGTCCGTTCGCATTCGCATCATGGCGAGACCAGGCTAGGGGCGGGGGTGCGCGGCCCGGGACCGACTGAAGGCGGAGGCCGTTCTCCACCCTGGGTTATAGACCTCTACCGCGGGTTCGACGTGGGCAATCGTCCCGCAGCGCGACGACCGGGAAATGCCGCGCGCCATAAGCTCGATCACATCGAGAAGGCGGAATTCGCTCTCCGCGACCACCTTTCGTCGCACCGATTCCATTCAACGAACCCATTCAACGAACCCATTCAACGAACTCGTTCATCGAACTCGTTCAACGAACTCAGAAATTCAGGGGGATCTCCCATGTCCAAGCGCATGATCGTCTCGTCCGTCGTCGGTGTCCTCACCCTCGGCGGTGTGGCCGCCGGCGGTCTCGCCCTCGCCTCGGCCGCCACGAAGCTCACCGTGGAGAACGGCTCGGCCCACTTCGTCGCCCCGACCGACGGCAAGGCCGGCTCGCTCACCTTCACCGCCGACGTGAGCGACGACTCCGGCATCAAGGGCGTCAAGGTCCTCGCGTGGCCCGCGAGTTCGAAGCTCGACCCGACCGAGGCGGAGATGGCGCACGTGGACAGCGCCGAGTGCCGCACCACCTCGGACAAGACGTCCCGCTGCACCTACACCCTGAAGGTCACGAAGGCGGAGGCGGCCGACCTCGCCAAGGGCACGTGGCACGTCTCGGCCCTCGCGACGGCCGAGGACGGCGACACGGAGTTCGTCTCCCCGGCCGCCTCCTTCGAGGTCACGGGCTGACCGGGCCGGTTGTCGGGCCGGGCGTCAGGCCGGTCGTCAGGCCCAGCAGCCGTTGACCGTGGCGGCGAGGCCGTCGAGGGCGTCCTTGATGTCGGACGGGCCGGCGGCGGAGTTGTTCTCGATGAAGGAGAAGACCTTCCACCGGCCGTCCTGGGCCTTGGTGAGACCGCTGAGGGCGACCGCGCCGGTGAGGGTGCCGGTCTTCGCCTTCACCTGACCGACGGCGCACTTCGAGTCGGCGGTGTCGAAGCGGCCGAACTCCGGGCCCAGGGTGGCGCCCGCCTCACCCGAGACGGGCAGCCCGTCGATGATGTACTTCAGCGTCTGCGCGTGGCGCGGATCGGCGGCCAGGTCGACGATGTCGGCGATGGTCCGCGCCGGGATACGGGTCGCGCGGGACAGCCCGCTGCCGTCGTACATCTCGAAGTGGTCGAGCGAGATGCCGTACCGCGTGAGGACGTCACGGACGACGGCGGTGCCGTCCTCGAAGGTGGCGGAGCGGCCGGCGCCGAGCGCGGTGAGCCGCAGCAGCGACTCGGCGATGTCGTTGTCGCTGACCTTCAGCATCTGCTTCACGATCGTGGACAGCTTGTCGGACGTGTGCGTGGCGACGGGCACGTCCCCCTGTCCGACGACCCCGCGCGTGACCTCGCCGTCGACCGTGACGCCCCGCTCGGCGAGGAGCCCCGCGAAGACGCCACCCGCGTCGAGGGAGGTGTCGTCGACGTTGTGCGAGTCGACGACCAGTGCGCGTACGGGGGCGATGGAGTCGGGGTAGTAGCCGGTGTTCCAGCCGTTGGCGAGGCTCGGCTCGGGGAAGAGGCTGTCGTCGATGCGGACCTTCACCGAGGTGAGCCCGGCGTTCATCAGTCCGGCGACGGCGGTCTTGGCGAGCGCGTCGAGGTCGTCGGTCGTCAGGGTGCGGTCGCCGCCGCCGACGAGGGTCAGCGTGCCGTCGCCGTACACGACCTTCGTGGTGAGGCGGTGGTTCGGCCCGAGCACCGTCAGCGCGGCCGTGGAGGTCGCGAGCTTCGTGTTGGACGCGGCCATCAGCGCGGTGTCCGCGTCGTGCCCCCACACCACCTTGTCGGACTTGGCGTCGATGACGACCCCGCCGAGGGTGCTGCCGAGCCGGGTGTCCTGGCTGCGCGTGTTCAGGTTGTCCGCGATCTTCTGCTCGGCGGGGTCGAGCTCGGTGGCGTCGAGTTCGGTCGCGTCGCGTCCGCTCGTACCGGCCTTCGCCGTCGTCTTGTCCGCGGCGAAGGCGGACGGCCCGGCCAGGATCGTCCCGGCGACGGGCGCGGCCACCGCGATCACGGCGGCCCGTCGCAGCGCCGGGTTCGGCGCCTTGGCCTTACGGTGCCGGCCGGTGGGGGAGAAGGGGGAAGGGAGCGAGGAACTGGGCATGGGGGGCCTCGGTACGCGCATGCGTGAGTTGGGGGGGCAGAACACTTGAAAGGGAAAGTAACAGCAGAGGCTCCTGCTACTGATGGGTACTTTGTGAAGAATCGAAGCCCGCGTTCCGTTCGTGACACCGGCCACAACCCGTCGTGACACCGGCCACAACCCGGTGGGCAGGCGGCGGAATCGGCAGGTGGAAGGCGTCCGGCATGCCGTTGTCAGTGCCGGGGGCTAGTCTCCGGGCAACTGACCGATTGTCCGTTTCACGGAGGTTCTGATGGTCTCGCGGCTCAACCCGTACCTCAGTTTCGACGGCGACGCCCGGCAGGCGCTGGAGTTCTACCAGGAGGTCTTCGGCGGCGAACTGGCGCTGAACACCTTCGGGAGCTTCGGCCAGCCGGACGCCCCGGAATCCGACAAGATCATGCACGGCATGCTGGAAACCCCGAACGGCTTCACCCTCATGGGCGCCGACACCCCGCCCGGCATGGAATACCAGCCCGGAGGCAGCTTCTCCGTATGCCTCAGCGGCGACGACGAGAGCGAGCTGCGCGGCTACTGGGAGAAGCTCTCCGCCGACGGCTCGGTCTCCGTCCCCCTGGAGAAACAGATGTGGGGCGACGTCTTCGGCATGTGCACCGACCGCTTCGGCATCCCGTGGATGGTCAACATCAGTGAGCCGCAGGGCTGAGCAGTGAATTGCTCGACGACGGAGAGCCCCCGCCCGTAGCGGCGAACCGTTGCGGGTGGGGGCGACACGTCACTCCGAACTCGATCCCGATTTCGATCCTGATCCTGCTCTAGATCCCGATCCCGATCCTGGTCTCGGTCGCGGTCTCGGTCTCGGTCTCATCCGAAGGTGACGTCCAGGCTGCCGTCGCTGCCGAAGGACCAGTTCAGGCCGCCGGAGTACGAGGAGCAGCGGGACCCGTTGGAGCCGGACCAGAACTGGTTGGAGCTGTCGGCACTGCCGATGATCCGGTCGTTCGTACCGCTGCCGCTCCGGCACGACGTGTTGTCGCGGAACACCGACGTACCGCCGTCGAAGTTGAAGTTCCGCTCGGTGTTGTCGATGCTCACGTTCCCCGACACGGCCATCGTGCCCGGGTTGCTGTTCCACGTGAAACCGTGCTTGCCGTTGTCGTAGGCGATGCTGCGCCGGACGATGTGGTTCACGGCGATGTCGTCACCGCCGAGCTTGTAGCCGTTGCGGTCGCCGTTGCCGGCCTGCGAGCCGTCGCTGAGCGTGCCGTTCTCGTAGGCGAGCGAGTCCTCGATGGTCACCGGCCCGATGGCCCCGGTGTCCGGCTTGGTGTAGAGGTCCCACCCGTCGTCGATGTTGTTGTGGGCCACGGCGTACCGGAAGACGTTGCCGGTCCCGGTCGTCAGCTTCGCCGCGAACCCGTCGGCGTCCTCCCCGTCCGAGTCGGCGTTGTCGTGCGACTCGGCGCTGAGGATGAGGTTGTCCGAGGGCCAGTCGGCGGTGGGCGTGCTGGAGGCCATCCGCCCCAACTGCAACCCCGTGTCCCGGTTGTAGCGCGTCACGGTCCGCTCGATGACGTTGTCGCTGCCGCCGACGTAGATCCCGTTGTCGCCGGCGCGCTCGACGACGATGCCGTAGACGTGCCAGTACGAGGCGTTGAGCTGAAGCCCGCGGTTCGACGAACTCTCGGTCTGTGCCGAGAAGTTGAGGACGGGTTTCTCGCCCGGGTAGGCGGTCAGCTTCGTACGTGCGGCGGCGGTCCCGGAGCTGCCGGCCGGGATGGTGACGGTGGACGAGTGGGCGTACGTGCCGCCGCGCAGGTAGATGGTCCCGCCGGCGGTGACCCGGCTGATCGCCGAGGCGAGGGTGGTGGGGGCGGAGATGGTCCCGGCCGCGGAGTCCGTCCCGCTCGGCGAGACGTACAGGGTGGAGCCGGACGGCGGCGGCGTGGTGGTGCCGTCGGGCACGTTGGCGTCGAGGTGGTCGATGTTGGGGAGCCCGGTGGCGGAGGTCGGGTTGATCCGGATGACGTTGCTGCCGGACGTCACGGGCACGGTCAGGGTCTTGGTGGTCCACGCCGTCCAGGTGCTGGTGCTCTCGAAGGACGTGGTCGTGGCCGTCGTACCGTTCACGGTGACGCTCGCCGCCCGCGCGGCGGTGGTGCCGTTGGCGAACCGGACGTTCAGTGTCGCCGTGCCCGATGCGGGTGCGGTCACGGTGAACTGGGCGTACGCGCCCGCGGCGTTGGTGCCGTTGCAGAATCCGCTGCCCGTGTATCCGGTCCAGTCGGAGTCGATCGTCCCGGTGCAGACGGCCGGTGACGTCTCGGCCTCGTACCGGGTGGTCGCGGCCTGCGCCGCCGTACCGGACAGCGCGACGAGCAGGCCGGCCACCAGGCCTGCGCTCGCCGTCGCCATGACGGGTCTCACGTGCGTCGATTGCATCGTCGGCCTCCAGGGATGAGGTCCAGAGTGGGGTCCGGATTGGGTCCGGAGTGGGGTCCAGAGCGGTCCGGAAAGCGCTTTCCCTGGGAGTGAGTGTCGGAGGGTGACTTGAGCACGTCAATAGATCTGACGAAGTTCTGTTCACATAGATGAACCGCGGGAGGCGACGCAGAGGGCTTAAGCCCAGACAGAGGGGCCTGCAGACTGAACATCATCCGAGGATGTGAACGCCCGTCGCAACAGAAAACCCGGACCACCCCGGGCTGCAACGCCCCTGGGCTTCCGGGCCAAAAACAAAGGCAAGGAGGGAACTCACTCCTTGCCACTCTCAACTTATAGCGCACCGGGGGGCTTGCGGCAAGGCCCCCGTGATGCCGCAGAATCTCCGGCCTAAGCCGATTTCGACGATAACCGGGGGCCGCTTCATGCGTGTGCTGTTGGCGAACTACGACTCGCGCGGGGGCGTCGAACCGCTGGTGGGACTCGCGGTCCGGCTGCGCGAACTCGGCGCGGAGGTGCGGGTGTGCGCACCTCCGGACGAGGAGTTCGCGCGGCGGCTGGCCGAGGTCGACGTACCGCTGGTGCCGTTCGGCCGGCCCGTGCGGGCGCTGATGACCGCGCCGACCCCACCGACGCCGGACGGCGTGCCCCGGCGCGCGGCCGAGCTGCTCGCGGAGTTCGGCGCGGTCGCCGAGGCGGCCGAGGGCTGCGACGTGCTGGTCGCGTCCGGCCTGCTCCCGGCCGCGGCCTGTGTACGGTCGGTGGCCGACAAGCTCGGCATCCCCTACGTGTACGCGAGCTTCCAGTCCATCTCGCTGCCGTCGCCGCACCATCCGCCGATGCAGCGGCCGGGGCACCCGTTGCCGCCGGACGTGACGGACAACCGGGTGCTGTGGGACCTGGACGCGCAGAGCGCCGACTCGTTGTTCGGCGAGGTGTACAACGCCCACCGGGCGTCGGTCGGGCTGCCGCCGGTGGACGACCTCCGCGACCACGTCTTCACCGACCGGCCGTGGTTGGGGACGGATCCGGTCCTGGACCCCTGGGTGGAGCCGTCGGACCTCGCCGTCGTCCAGACCGGCACGTGGCTCCTGCCGGACGAGCGCCCGCTCCCGGCGGACCTGACGGCGTTCCTCGACGCCGGCACGCCGCCGGTGTACGTCGGCTTCGGCAGCATTCCCGTGCGCGACTCGGAGGAGGTCGCCCCGGCGTCCATCGCGGCGGTCCGGGCGCAGGGGTGCCGGGTGCTGGTGTCTCGGGGGTGGGCTGGGCTGGGGCTTGTCGGTGAGGGGGACCTCGGCCGGGAGGGTGGCGGCAGCGGCAGCGGCTGGGAGGACTGTTTCGTTGTCGGTGAGGCCAACCATCACGCGCTGTTCCCCCGGGTGGCCGCGGTCGTCCACCACGGCGGCTCGGGTACGACGACGAGGGCGACGTGGGCGGGGGCGCCGCAGGTGGTGGTGCCCCAGGGTGGCGACCAGCCGTACTTCGCGGGCCGGGTAGCCGAGTTGGGCATCGGCGCGGCGCACGACGGGCCGACCCTGACGTTCGAGTCCTTGTCGGCGGCCCTGAAGGTGGCATTGTCGCCGGAAACAGGGGCGCGGGCGGCCGAGGTGGCGGGGATGGTCCGGACGGACGGGGCGAGGGTGGCGGCGAAGCGGCTGTTCGACATGTTCGGCGGGTTCGGCGGGGAGCGGCAGCCGGGGTCGGCGTCGGCGTCGGCGTCGGCGTCGGCGTCGGCGTCGGCGTCGGCGTGAACGAGGCGAGCCCAGCGAGCCGGAATCCGCGACCGCGAGCCAGAACCCCTCTCCATCCCTCCCCCGCCTCCCTCCCAGGTCGCGACGCACCCCACCAATCGGAGCGTGCTGAACCAATGACGTTCGGAGTCAATACCGTGAACCCGTCCACCACCACCGCGTTCGACCTCCCCGACCGTCTCTCCGCCAAGGCCGACCCGGCCCTGATCGCCGGCGACGAGCGGCACTTCGCGGCCCTCGCGGAGTGCCTCGCCCAGTCGATCGCCGAGGTGTCCGCCCAACTGGACGCCGCGCGCAAGGCCCCCGGCGGCATGGGCCGCCACGCGATGGACCGCGACACGGAGATCCACCGCCTGACCGCCCGCCTGCGCACCCTGCGCCGCTTCGGCCTGGACCTCTGCCTCGGCCACATGGTGACGACGGACGACCCGGAGAACCCCGTCTACATCGGCCGCCTGGGCCTCACGGACAGCACCACGGGGCGCCGCCTGCTGATCGACTGGCGCTCCCCGGCGGCCGAGCCGTTCTTCGGCGCCACGCACGCCAACCCGATGGGCCTGACGAGCCGTCGCCGTTACCGCTGGACCAATGGCCGTATCAACGACTACTGGGACGAGGTCTTCTCCCGGGACGAACTGAACGGGCTCACCGACCACCACGCCGCAGCCCTCGACGACCAGTCCGCGTTCATCGCCAGCCTGGGCACCAACAGGTCGGAGCGCATGCGGGACGTCCTCGGCACCATCCAGTCGGACCAGGACGCGATCATCCGCGCGAGCTCCCGAGGCGCCCTGGTGGTGGACGGCGGTCCGGGCACCGGCAAGACCGTCGTGGCCCTGCACCGCTCCGCCTACCTCCTCCACTCCGACCCCCGCCTGGGCCACCGCCGAGGAGGCGTCCTCTTCGTCGGCCCCCACCGCCCGTACCTCTCCTACGTCTCCGACGTCCTCCCCAGCCTCGGCGAGGAGGGCGTACAGACCTGCATCCTGCGCGACCTGGTCACGGAGGGGGCGTCGGCCGGCGTCGAGGCGGACCCGGAGGTGGCCCGTCTGAAGTCGTCGGCGGCGTTGGTGGGCGGGATCGAGAAGGCCGTCCGCTTCTACGAGGAACCGCCCACCAAGGGGATGACGGTCACGACCCACTGGTCCGACATCTGGCTGAGCGCCGACGACTGGACGGCGGCCTTCGAGGCGGCGGAACCCGGCACCCCGCACAACGAGGCCCGTCACCAGGTCTGGGAGGAACTCCTGACGATCCTGACGGACAAACACGAGACGGAGGCGGTAGCAGAGGCGGATGCCGATACGGAGGTCTCCCCGGCCCTGCTCCGCAAGTCACTCCTCCAGAACAGGGAACTGGTGACGACCTTCGACCGCGCCTGGCCCCTTTTGGAGGCGGCGGACCTGGTCGGAGACCTGTGGTCGGTACCGGCCTACCTCCGCCTGTGCGCGCCCTGGCTGAGCCGGGACGAGGTACAGCTCCTCCAGCGCGACGAACCCCAGGCCTGGACGACGTCCGACCTGCCCCTCCTGGACGCGGCCCGCCAGCGCCTCGGCGACCCGGAGACGGCCCGCCGCAAGCGCCGGCACGAGGCCACGCTCGCCGCCCAGCGGGAGCGCATGTCCCACGTCGTCGACAACCTGATCGAGGCCGTCGCCAACTCGGGCGCGGACGGCGACGACGGTGAGGGCCTGGTCAGGATGTTGCGGGGCGAGGACGCGAAGGTCAGCCTGGTGGACGACTCCGAACTCCCCGTCCTCGACCCGGACCTCCTCGCGGGCCCGTTCGCCCACATCGTCGTGGACGAGGCGCAGGAACTCACGGACGCGGAATGGCAGATGCTCCTGCTCCGCTGCCCGTCGCGCAGCTTCACGATCGTCGGCGACCGCGCCCAGGCCAGGCACGGCTTCACGGAGTCCTGGCAGGAACGCCTGGAACGGGTGGGCCTGGACCGCGTCACCCAGTCCTCCCTCACCATCAACTACCGCACCCCGGAAGAGATCATGGCGGAGGCCGAGCCGGTCATCCGCGCCGCCCTCCCCGACGCCAACGTCCCGACGTCGATCCGCAGCAGCGGCATCCCGGTCACGCATGGCTCGACATCGGACCTGGCCACGGTCCTGGAAACCTGGCTGTCCACCCACGCGGACGGAATCGCCTGCGTGATCGCGGCCCCTGGCTCCGCCACGACCTCCCGCACGCCCCTCCCCGCAACCCCCCGAATCCGCTCCCTGACCCCCGAACTGTCGAAGGGCCTCGAATTCGACCTGGTCGTCCTCATCGACCCTGACCACTTCGGCGAAGGCATCGAAGGAGCGGTGGACCACTACGTCGCGATGACGCGAGCGACCCAACAACTGGTCATCCTCACGACCCCTTGAGGCCGGGGCATACGTGACAGGCCCGGGAACCGGAACCCGCCGGGGCCTCAGGCCGCGGCCTCGGCCTCGGCCAGGCGGTGGAACGCCCGCGTCGTGCCGGGGTGAGCCATCTCGTCCAGCAGATGCCGCCACTCAGGGTCGGCAACGGGCGCGGGATGGGCCAGATCCCAAGCGGCCAGCAGCGGAGCGAACCCGCCCTCGTCATGGACTTCGGTGGTGCTCGTCTGCGAAGGCGACATCGGCTTCATGGGAGTCTCCCTCCGGATGGGAACCGTTCACGCGTCTCTGGATTCCGCCTACCCCACACGATCCCGTCACTGCCACCCCGAAACCATGCAGTCCCCTACCGAACCGGGGGTAGGGCCAGCTGCACTCCGAGTGCCCCGTTCTCCCCCTGAGATCACCGGATCGAGGCCGGCCACGATGCCGTATCCATCCCCCACCCCGTCTCCGCACCGGTGCTCAGCCTCGGCGAGCGGCCCCGTCCGGCCACACCACGTCCACCGGGAGGCCCGCCGCCCGCGCTTCCAGGACGGCGTCGGCGGTGCCGCCGCCCTTGCCGGTGGGCGGTGCGCCGTCCCATACGGCGACGAGGCGCTCGGCCCGCTCGACGAGTACGGCGTTGGCGGCCTCGTAAGCCCGCCGGTCGGCCGTCTCGTAGGGAAGAACGACGACCTCCTCGGCGGCCTCGACGAGCCGGTCGTAGGAGGCTCCGTATTCGGGCTCGACCGTGTTCCGGCGATAGTCCTGAGAGGGGACGACGACCACCAGCCGCCCACCCAGCGCGAGGACGACCTCGGCGAAGAGGGTGTCGGCCCCCTTGGCGATACAGGAGACCCCGACGAGCCGCCCGTCACCGGCGTACGGCCTGAGCAGCGCATCCAGGGCGGCGCGCACCAGGGGGACGGTGCCCTCGGTCAGGTCCAGGTGCCCGGTCACCGCGATGGTCGTCACGGCGTGCTCCCCCCATGCGGGCCGACATCAGGTCGCGGATCGTATCGCGGGCGTCGTGTCCTGGTGGGTGTGGGTTCAGCGCAGGTGGAGGAACATGACGTCGTACAGCGGGGCATCAGGGAACGGCAGCTTCTCGCCCGCGTGCTCGTACCCCCAGGTCTCGTACATGGCCCGCAGCCTCGGCCGCTCCCGACGGACAAGCAACTCGGCTCGCTCTTCCCGCCGTTGGCTCATCAACTCGTCGTGCATGACCCGCGAGATCCCACGCCTACGCCACTTCTCGCGGAGCATGTTCTCGCACAGCTTGAACGTCGTGGCGTCATCGCGGGCCGTGAACCCGTAGGTGAAGCCACCCACTTCACCACCGATGCCGGCGACGACGCACCCCCAGCCGCCGGCCGCGACATGGCCCTCCAGCCTCTCCTCGAAACGCTCCACGGAGAAGAAGGGATTGGTGGCGATGTCCTCCGCGTACACGTCGGCGTACACATCGAGAAGGGTGCCGCGGATCTCCGCCAGCCGTCCGTCGGTGTAGTGGTTGGTCGTCAGCGGGTCTACGGTCATGGCCACCGCCTCGTATCGTCTCGGGCTCTCGTGGTCTCGTGGTCTCGTGGTCTCGTGGTCTCGTGGTCTCGTGCGGAGAATCCCGTGGCGCCCGCCAGGTGGACCTCCGAAGATCAATCGGTCCCCTGGCGGTCCCCAGGCAGGGCGGCGATCGCGGCATCCCAGGGATAACTGCCCACGTCCCCATGCTTCGGCTCGTGAGGAACGAAACCCCCTTCACCGAGCAGCACGGTCACCCCGCACTCCCGCAGCACGGAGACACCGCGACCGAGCGCGGGATGCGCCGTCTGCGCCCGGTTGATGAACGGCAGGGAGACCAGGGGCAGTTCGAGGCCAAGGGCTCCGTCACCAGACCGAGCGCCAGGGTGTCCGAGTGCCCGTCGGCCCACTTGGTCAGGGCGTTGAGGGTGATGGGAGCTGCGAGGATCGCGTCCGGCGGCGGCAGCATGTCGGCGGCGTCGGGATGCTTGTCCTCGTGGCGGATCGGGTGCCCGGTAAGTTCGCGGAGTTCGGCGAGGTCGGGTTCGACCCAGCGGTGTGCGGACGCGTGAGCACGAGGCAGACCTCCCATCCGGCGGCTTGCGCCTTGCGTATACCGGTGGCGATGGATCGGACCGGAGGGGCAGCACAGGAGATCAGATGAAGGACCTTGGTCACCGTTGCAGTCCACACGGTTCGGCCGGAGCTGCAACAGCCTCTCAATCAGCCACTCTGGTTCCGGACCATCCACTCGTGGTCGAGCATCGCGTGGACGATGGAGTCCCGCCACACCCCCGCTCTTGCGGATGTGCTCGCGGATCCTGCCCTCCTCGACCATCCCGACCCGCGCCATCGTCCTCGCGGAAGCCCCGTTTGCCGGGGAGCGGGCGCCCCAGATCCGATGCAGGTTCAGCTCTTCGAAGCCGAGGCCGAGCAGCAGTCGCACGGTCTCGACGCCATATCCGCGCCCCCAGGAAGCCGGCCGCAGAGCGAAACCGCGAACACGGCGTCGGCGTCGGCGTCGGCGGGCCGCAGTTCCCGCAATTCCAAACACTCGCTCACACGAGGGACCGGATACATGGCCTGGACTCTACGGGGAGCGGCAGCGCAGCAGACCTGGCCTGCACAGAACCGAGGCGGCCTGGCCCGAAGGTTTCCCGGCCCAACAGCCTCTCTGGTTGGGAGCCGTCCACCTGCTTCATGGCGCGGGCTGCTCGATCGGGATCTCGTAGGCGATTTCCCAGCGTACGTCCGGCACGGTGATGTCCGCCGTCTCGACGGGACGTCCGTCGCTGTCGTAGTAGGTGCGCTCAATGCGGGTCAGCAGCTCGCCAACGCTGACGCCCAGCAGATTGGCCTCTTCCTGGGTGGCCCGGCCGGGGCGCGGAACCTCAACGGCGGTCTCGATCACGACCCCGATGGAACGCATCCGCTCCACGACACCCATGCCGGCGAGCGGACCCATCTCAGGAAGGACGATGGGCGTGCCATCGGTGATGGCCATCGGCTCCCAGGACTCGGACAACTGCACCGACTGGCCATCGGCAAGGAACTCGTACCGGGTTACGACACAGGCGTCGCCCGGATCGACGGCAAGGCGCTCGGCGATGTGTTGCGGCGCGGGAACCCGGGCCTGGCTGTGTGACTCCCAAGTGCCGCGCCGCCCCTGCTCCTTCATGTCAACGCGGAACGGCGAGCTGCCCCGACGCTCACGGTGCCGGGACCTGATCATGCGCAATCGCTCGCGCGGCGCGCGGACGTACGTCCCGGAGCCGGCCCGCCCTTCCAGAACGCCCTCGATGATCAGGCGCTCCATGGCGCGTTGCGTGACGTTGCGCCCCACCCCGTACTCCTCGGCGAGCTGAGCTCTCGACGGCAGGCGTTCGCCGACGGCCCACTCGCCCGCCCTCACCCGGCGGCGCAGGTCGTCCGCGACATCGAGATATGGGGCCTCTCGCGGCATACGGCTCTCCGTGCTGCCCTGAGTTCGCAGGGCTGGTGGTGCGGTTGACGACGACATTGACAAGCTACTGCATCAGGTGGAAGCTACTGGAGTAGAAGCACGGTATGTGATCGCGCGCTTGCTGAGGAGACCTGTGCGTCCGAAGGCCGAAAGCATCGCCGCACGACTGGCCGACGCCACGGGGGCCGAGGTGCGCCGCGAGGAGGTCCCTGGTGGTGTCCGACTGGAGGTGGACCTGCGGCCGGAGTTGAGCGAAGCCTCACGTCGAGCCGTCCTGGACGCCATCACTGACGCCGACGCGTACGGGCATGGACGCACCGGCGAACGCGACCGCCTCTGGGCGCTCGTCATCGACAAGGCCGAAGAAAGCCCCGACGACCGCTGACACGGCCCCGGGGCATGGCCGACCCAACCTGGAGATCGACAATGCACCTTGTATCACGGGCACTTGCCTGGGTCAGGGCAGTGCTCTTCGGACTGCCTGAACCCGACGACCATCGCCAGCCTCTTCGCACGGGCTTCCGCTCCGCTCCGGAGCCGCCCCTGCCGGCACGCTGCCCCTCACCGGAGACGTGGGCCGCCTTCCTCGCGAGCGCTCGCCGTCGCAGAGCCCCGCATCCGCAACCACGCACAGAACTCCCGCTCATCACCGCCGACGACATCGCCAGCACCCTCGTGGGCGCCTATCTCCTCACCCCCGAGGTACGCCAACGCATCCTCCACGCACGCAAGCTCACGGAGGCCCACTGATGACCGACGGACAGAGGGCAGCCACCGCACCCCGCGCCGAGATCCCCATGCTCCACGCGTACCGCCTGTGGTTCGAACACACCCGCAAGTGCGGCACCGGCTGCAAGGGCAACCCCAAGGCCCAGGACGGCTGCGAGGACGGACGACAGCTGTGGGGCACGTACCGCCTCGCGCGCATCGGAAAGGCGACGCCATGAGCTGGATCATCGAGCGCCCACCAGGCCGCCCGGTACGCCCCACCGACGACAACCGCCTCGCCGTCCCGCTACGCCTCTCCCTCACCGACGGCGACGCCACAGACACCGAGCTGACCCTCACTCTCGCCGAAGCCGAGCACCTGCACGCCGCGCTGTGCCGCGCCCTCGACGGCCAGCCGACGCCGCCCTCCGCCCCGGACTGCCGCCAACCCGTTCAGGTTTCGCCGGGCGCCGCACACATCGTGGGCCGCGCGTAGCCCTTGCACGTGGGAGGAATATCGGATCTCTCCCGGCGGGCGCCCTACGGGGACCTGCCGGGGAGGCAACCGCGGGAAAGGGTGAGGAGCCCCCGAGCCAGCACAGCCCGGTATTGATCACGTCCACTGTCAACCATCAGCTGGGACCGAAGTGTCAAGCATCTACCGGGACCGGACACGCCACGCCGAACCGACTGAGTTACAACTTTCTCTACTGGTTTGAAATGGGAGACACTCTCTACGGCTGGGGCGGTCGGCTCCACGGCTTTAGGCAGCCACTTTAGGGCGAGCCTCGAAGATCATGGCCCCAACGTCGTGCTTTACGGGCAGGTCCACTGACTGCCCGACTCGCCATGAGCTTACGGGGCCATGATCACTCGCCCGAAAGCAGCTCCAGCCCAAAGCCGCTCCACCGACCTTCTCGGTCTTCTGCCCGATTACCCACAGGAACTTATCTCATACTCCACGAATGGTATCGAGCAAGCCTAGGAGATTGTGAACGCGACGACCGTAAAGGAGAGCAATAATCGCAACACCACAGCCGCCGATTAAATAAGTTGCCACACCTTCTGGCACCGAAAGGAGACTAACTCCCACAGCGCAGCCAGCAATCAAGACCGCCGCCGAGGCGAGCCGCAACGGTTCCCAATCACGCACAGGGGTCAGCTCGGCTTCGAAGTCTGCCTCATCAAGGAGAGCCCCAATCCTTCCTTCGATGAAACGACCTGCAATCTTCATCAACAAGGACGCCAATGGAGTCAGCGCGGCATCACCCTCAGAGTCAATTCGCGCTTCCGCACTCCGCAACTGGGAGACAACCAGGTGAGCATGTTTCTTGAGCTCATTCCGTCGGTGCGAGCGAGCGGGAAGTTGGTCGCTGTAGCGATAGAGGGTAAGAATCGTGTCCTCTACCCGCGACAACTGTTCAGCAAGGTGACGTACGGCACCAGGCAGCTTGGCCAAGCTGGCTACTCGAACGTCAGCACATGCTATAACCGCCCGCGCAATAGCATCCAAGGCGGCATAGCGCCGCCATATACGCGTCCTCCGCGACAGAGACCAACGCTGTCCCATTGTGGTGCGGTAGGCCAAAATTGGGGGCACCCATTGAAACGCCGTCCAAAGAACTGCGCCGAACACAGCCGTTACGGCAGGAGAGCCGATTGTCTCATTAATACTTCTGAAGTCGCCACCTTGGATGGCGCGCCAGCCATCAACCGTTGTTGTAGTAAATTTTAGATAAGTTCGCTGAGCATCCCCCTTGATAAAATTGGTAACCATGGCGTCGACCCACACTAGAGCCAGGAAAGAACATGCCAAACCAATTGCAGGGACTCTCCAGCTGCGATACAAGCGCGCACGCAGGAGTGCCCGCATTTTACGCGACGCAGGTACGAGCGCGAGCTCGTCAAGGCTTTTCCCTAATCTGACTATAAGGCCTTCATTCGCCTTAGCTGGCCTGACGCTCGCGCGCCGCCTGATGCTCCCGATCACAAGTGCGCATCATGCCACCTGTGCAGCAACGTTTTGAGTAATTAGCTGAATTCGGCCAAGCTCGCATGAGTAGGGACCAGGAGAGGCGAGACGCACGAGCGCCCTCCCGGGCCGTCCTCGGGCCGTGAAAGGGCGCTCAACGATGACCAACGTCGACAACTGCCGACAGCTCAGCAGCAGGTCAGACGGTTGATCCAATACGCAGCCGCAGGTCACGGCCGCCGATGATCAGTTGTGGCTGTGCAGCAACCACGCCACCACCGCACCCAGCGGTATCCCTTGGCGGCGCGACCGCTATGACCGTCGCTGCCCGATCCAGACTTCCGAACAGAAGGTCGGCAGCTCATGAGCCTCAAGGGGAGGGTGGTCGGCTGGCTCACTGGTGCTCCACCCATAGCCCCAAGCGGTGCGCATGCCGAAGGAGACCACCTGCGCCAGACCGCCATGCAAAGGGAAATCTAGCGTGCTCACCCAATAGGCCTAGCAGAGAGTGCACTATTTAAGCCCCGGAACTACCGTCTGCCACATGAATATCCAGTCTTTTATCGTTGTGCATCCCCCGGATGACCGTGGCCTCAGGGAGATCACCGTACGGAACAAGTCCGTCGGGCGGGCCTGGTCGCTTCGGGATCTGCGCAAAATACTGCGTCGGGCAGGCTTCCCTCACAACGTTGACCTCGAAGACCAAGCGCGCATTCGATGGATCGGCGGAAACAGCCAGCTATGGCCACATCTGCGGTGGCAGCGGCGCGCAATCGGCACAGCGATGGTGATCGGCCTAGCCGCCACAGGAGGAATCCTAGGGAAAATTGGCACGATAGACGCGTTCAGGGCACTTACATACGGGGGGCGCGTGGCTGGGGTCTCGTTCATCGCTGGAGCCCTGGTCGAGATATTGGCCGCTCTCGCAGTTTTCGACTATTGGCGGAGGCGACAAATAAGGTACTCAGGTGCCGCCATCCTGGTCGGCGTCATTATCGCAGTTTTCGCTAATCTTCTACTCCTGTTTGTTCATATATACGGCGGGGAGTATACACATTATTTGTGGCTCTGGCCGACGCTTTTAGCGTGGTCCTTGTGGGCTCTTTGGATTCTACACCGCCAAAGTGTTTGGAAAGTGATTCCCCACCCTCGGAGTATAGGAGCCGGAGTGGCCGCATCCGCCGTATTGGCCACAGCCAATTTTACTTACTCACAAGTGTATTTGCCATATGCAAGCAAGGGGGCATTCCCTCTGTCGATTGTTTTCGGTAAGCCAACCCTCGATCAAGAAGCGAACGTTCTCCACCTGCCAGCGCGTATACGCTACAAGAACGCCGGAAAGGTCCGGCTCTATGTTCTCGGTGGCATGTGGCGCATATACGGCCTTGCAACCGACTTCTCCGAAAGTGCGCGAGAGATGAAAGACTGGAAAAGGGATGTCAACCCGCCATATGAACTAGATTTCCGCCGGAATTCCACTGAAGCAGATTGGGACCTAGTTGACTCCGGCGGATTTTCTGCTCCTGGTGACTGGCTTGAGCCTGGCGACGACTTCAAACATGAACGACTCGTAGAGATCCCTGTTAATTCAAAATTTGACATCATCCATGCCGACCTAGAGCTGGTCGTAGTGAGAGGCGATAGGGGCACGCTAGACAGAAGCTTTGCAAGTTCGTCGAAAGTATCATGGGATTTGGAGACCTTCAAGCATCAAGAAGACGCCCCTCAATGGGTAGCGGAACCAGGCGACGAGTACATCAGATACCAGTCGCCAATCTTCCACAGCAATGAGATCCTAAATGTAACCCGAAAGCCACGCTACGTCACCGTTTGGCGAGTCATCCCAGATTTCTCTGACGACAACCCTCCCGAAAAGGATGACACGGATCCTTATCAGCAGGCCGTTATTTCGCTGGCCGGCAAGGAGGGTGAATACAAGGAGGATGAACAGCAGAGAACTTGGGAGAGATTCGGCATGTCTTTTGTCTACGGCGGATCGGCAGCGCAAGTATCATTCCAAGGGTTGGTTAATTCTGCAAAGGAAGGGTAATCCAACGACATCTACGCCTGAACATCAACGCCGACGGACAGCAGCAGCTACGCACGGGCTATAACGGCCTCCTGGCCAGGTGTCAAGATGTCCGCTGATCGAACGCCTAATGCGGTGGTCACACGGCAGCATCGCCGACGGCAGTGACGGCAGCGCTGACGGCAAGCAGCGACCGACAGCGACACTCGGCGGCTCGGGGCGCAGCCGAGGTAGGAAGATCGGACCGGCTCAAGCGCCTGCCTTCCCGCCAGTCGCAGTTGCTGCACAGTCATGACTCCGCCTGGCGCGAGATCACCCGAGCACAGTGCCAGTCGCTGGACAGCGCACGATACTGAGCGCAATCGAGGGAGAGGGGCTACCGGCGATGTTGCGACGGTGGGCACAGCGGCGCTACGACAGAGCTCAGGCGGAGTACTGGCAGAGCGTTGAGCCCGTGCTTGAGCCTGGAGAACGCAAGATTGCCAGTGCGCCCGCACGGAACCTGTGGGACGGTCCTCAGGATGGAGTTCTATTCCTCACGGACCGGACCATCTACTGGGGTGCTTGGCTGGGACAAGGCAGAGAGACAAGACCCATGTTCGCGCAGGACCTTCGTGATTGTCCGAGTGCGCGCATCGGCGAGCAGGGCACGTTGGACATAGCAGTGAGTGGCGAGCAGGCCGGAGCGTTCGCCTCGTTTGCCCCAGCCCCCGGCGCACAGTGGGGCTTCACTGAGTTCTGCAAGAGCTTCGGCCAGGCCATGGAGGACAGCAGAGAGCTGCCGCCAGCCGCGGAGACACCTTCTAGCGATACGCGATGAGTGTCTAGTGTCCTGCGCCAGTAGTTGATCGTTAGTTGGTGTGTGACTTCTACTGCTGGTGCGTCAGTTCCTCGTCGTGGCCCGAAACTGGTGCCGTTG
>NZ_JBSFVC010000041.1:0-67940 GCF_053592095.1 Streptomyces sp. NPDC002787
TGGCGACGGAGGAGGAGCTGACCTCGCCGGAGTACTGGGCCCGGCACATCCGTCAGGCCGTCCGCTTCCATGACGGGGTGCGCCACCTCGAACAGTTGGGCGTGACGACGTTCCTGGAGCTGGGCCCCGACGGGGTCCTGGCCGCGATGGCGCAGGAGACCCTCGAAGCCGAGGGCCGCGACGACGCCCAGGCCCTCACCCTCCTGCGACGCGACCGCGCCGAGGCCGACACCCTCGTCAAGGCACTCGGCGCCCTGCACAGCCGCGGTGTCCGCGTCGACTGGGAGGCGTTCTTCGAGGGCACCGGCGCCCGGCGTGTCCCCCTGCCGACCTACGCCTTCCAGCACGAGCGGTACTGGCTGCAGCCCACCGCACCGGAGGACGGGGAAGCCGGCCCGGACGCCACCGGGCACCCGCTGCTCGGTACCGCCGTACCGGTCGCGGGCACCGGTCAGACGGTGTTCACCAGCCGCCTCTCCCGGCTCACCCATGGATGGATCGACGACCACACGGTCCTCGGCACCCCGGTGCTGCCCGCCTCCGCCCTCGTCGAGGCCGCGATCAGAGCGGCCGACGAGGTCGGCGCGGGCCACCTGGAGAGCCTCACCGTGCACCGGCCGCTGGTCCTGCCCGACCACGGCACCGCCCGGCTTCAGACCGTCGTCGGCGCGCCCGACGAGACCGGTCGGCGCCCCTTCACCGTCCACGTCGTGGCCGACGGAACGGAGACCGACCGGGCCGCGCACGCCGAGGGTGTACTCGGCACCGCCACAGACCCGGAGCCCGCGACCGTGCCCGACGGCCTGTCGGACGCCGGCGAAGCACACCTGGACGAGGGCCTCCTGCCGGACGCCGCGGCCCACGGTCTGCACCCCGCCCTGCTGGAGCGTGCCGTGCGCGGCCTCGCGGGCGAACCCCCCGTCGGCGGTGTCCGGGTCCCGGCCGCCTGGCAGGGCGTCCGGCTGCACGCGACGGGTGCCTCGGTGGTGCGCGTCCGGGTCGCGCCGGCCTACGGTGACGCCGTCTCCGTGCAGTTGACGGACGCGGACGGGCAGCCGGTCCTCACCGTCGATCGGCTGGTCTTCGAGGACGTGCCGGAGGACCGGTTCGCGCCGGCCGACGGCGCGCACCAGCCGCTCCTGTATCTCCGGTGGCCCCCGCTCACCGCCGCCGCCCCTGGCGCACCGGTGCGCTGGGCCGTGGTCGGCGCGACGCGGACCGACCTGGACGCCGAGCGGTACGCGACCCTCGCCGACCTCGGCGACGCCGTCGCGGCGGGCGCGGCGGTCGACGCCGTACTCGCCGAACCGTTCGCGGACCGGACCGCGGACGCCGGGGACGTCGTCGCATCGACGCACCGCGGCGTGCTGGAGACGCTCGACCTGGTTCAGAGGTGGCTCGCGGACGAACGCCTCGCGGACACCCGGCTGGTGGTGCTCACCCGAGGCGGGGTCGCCGCCGTCCCCGGGGAACCCGCCGATCCCGCCGCCGCCGCGGTCTGGGGCCTGGTGCGTTCCGCCCAGGCGGAGACGCCCGAGCGGATCGTCCTCGTCGACGCCGCCGTGGACGACGCACCGTCCGACGCTTCGCTGAACGCGGTACTCGCCTCCGGCGAGCCGCAGGCGGCACTGCGCGACGACACGGTCCTGCTGCCCCGGCTGCACCGCGCCACGCCCCAGCACCCGGAGGTAGCGACCGCGGGGCACGCCCCGGCGGACACCGCCACCACCGGTGACACCCCCGCCTTCGGCGGGCAGGGCACCGTCCTCGTCACGGGCGCGGGTGGCGCCCTGGCCGCACACGTCACCCGGCATCTGGTGACCGGGCACGGGGTGACGCGGCTGCTCCTGCTCGACCGGCGCGACGAGGAGTCCTGGGACGACCCCCGACTCCCCGACGTTCTGCGGGAGTCGGGCGCGGACGTCACCGTGGCCCGGTGCGACGTGGCTGACCGGGAGGCCCTCGCGGCCGTCCTGGCCGGCGTCCCCGAGGAGCACCCGCCGACGGCGGTCGTGCACCTCGCCGGGACCGTGCGCAACGCCCTGCTGCCCACGCTGACACCGGACGAGCTGACGACCGTGCTGCGGGACGGCGCGGCCGCCGCCTGGCACCTGCACGAACTGACCCGCGACCGGGACCTGACCGCGTTCGTGCTCTTCTCGTCCCACACCGGTGTCATCGGCGGACCCGGCCAGGCCAACTACGCGGCGGTCGGCGCCTTCCTCGACGGTCTCGCACACCATCGGGCGGCCCACCAACTGCCCGCCACCTCCGTGGCATGGGGGCTGTGGGACATCAACGGCGGCATCAACGCGGGCCTCGACGACAGGGACCGCGACCGGTTCCTGCGCGAGGGCTTCCGTCAGGTGACACCGGACGAAGGTATGGGGCTCCTGGACGCCGCTCTGCGCCTGGACGCCCCCGCACCCCTGGCCCTGCTCGTGGAGCCCGCGGTCCTGCGAGCGGGCGGCCCGGTGCCCGCCGTCCTGACCACCCTCGCCGGAGTGGGCAACCGGCGCGGTGCCACCGCAGCCGGCACCGCGGGCGGAGGGCCGGCCGCCCGGCTCGCCGGCCTCGGCGCCGAGGAACGCCGGGAGGCCGTCCTCGCTCTCGTGCGGGCCGAGGTGGCCGCCGTCCTCGGGCACGCCGATCCCGGCGCGGTCGAGGCCGACCGAGCCTTCCAGGAGATGGGCTTCGACTCCATGACCGCCGTCGAGCTGCGGAACCGGCTCGGCGAGCGGGCGGGCGTACGGCTGCCGGCCACGCTGGCCTTCGACCACCCCTCGCCCGCCGCGCTCACCGAGCACCTCCTGGAACTCCTCACCCCCGAGAGCGCGGACGGCCGGCCCCCGGTCCTCACCGCGCTGGACTCCCTCGAGGCCGCGCTCGTCGACGGCCCGGCGGACGACCCGGGCCGTGAGGAACTTCTCGTACGCCTCCAGACGCTCGTGTCCCGCCTGACCGTCGGCGTGGACCCGGCGGAGGACATGACGAGCCGGATCGAGGCGGCCTCCGCCGAGGAGATCTTCGCCATGATCGACACCGAGCTCGACGGCATCGGCGACCCCACCCACTGAGTCCGGGCGGGCCCGGGCGGACACGAACCGCCCGGGCCTGCCCCGAACCGCCCGGGCCTGCCCCGAACCGCAGCGCGCTTCCCCCATCCGCCGGACGATCCAAGGAGATCCGAGGTTCGCATGTCCAACGACATGTCCAACGAAGAGAAGCTGCTCGCCTACCTCAAGAAGGTGACCGGCGACCTCCAGAAGGCGCGTCGGCGCGTGACCGAGCTCGAGTCCGGCAGGGACGAGCCCATCGCGATCGTCGGCATGGCCTGCCGCTACCCGGGCGTCTCCTCCCCGGACGAGCTGTGGCAGCTCGTCATGGACGAGCGGGACACCATCACCGACTTCCCCGCCGACCGGGGCTGGGACCTCGACAACCTCTACGACCCCGACCCCACCAAGCCCGGCCGGACCTACGTCAGGCAGGCGGGCTTCGTCGACGACGCCACCCGTTTCGACGCCTCGTTCTTCGGTATCTCCCCCCGCGAGGCCCTGGCCATGGACCCGCAGCAGCGGCTCCTGCTGGAGACCGCGTGGGAGGCACTGGAGGACGCGGGCATCGACCCGGCCACACTGAAGGGTTCCCGGACAGGGGTCTTCACCGGCCTCGTCGAACAGAGCTACCTCGGCCTCGACACCCCCGGCGAGTTCGACGGCTACCTGATGACCAGCAAGCTCAGCAGCATGGGGTCGGGCCGCATCGCGTACACCCTCGGTCTCGAAGGGCCCGCGGTCTCAATCGACACCGCCTGCTCCTCCTCGCTCGTCGCCCTGCACCTCGCCGTCCAGTCGCTGCGCTCGGGGGAGTCCACGCTGGCCCTCGCGGGAGCCTCGTACGTCGCCGCGACGCCCGGCGGGCACATCGACTTCTCCCAGCAGCGCGGCCTGGCCCAGGACGGCCGGTGCAAGCCGTTCGCCGCGTCCGCGGACGGCATCGGCTGGTCCGAGGGGGTCGGCCTGCTCGTCATCGAGCGACTGTCCGACGCACGGCGCAACGGCCACGACGTCCTCGCGGTGGTGCGGGGCATCGCCGTCAACCAGGACGGCGCGAGCAACGGGCTCACCGCGCCCAACGGGCCGTCGCAGGAGCGGGTCATCCGCCAGGCCCTGCGAAACGCCCGGCTGAACGCCACCGAGGTCGACGCCGTCGAGGCGCACGGCACCGGCACCACGCTCGGCGACCCGATCGAGGCCCAGGCGCTGCTCACCACCTACGGGCAGGAGCACACCGACGAACGACCCCTGTGGCTGGGCTCGTTGAAGTCCAACATCGGGCACGCCCAGGCCGCCGCCGGCGTCGGCGGCGTCATCAAGACCGTCCAGGCCCTGCGCCACGGCATCCTGCCGAGGTCGCTCCACTCCGAGAACCCCACACCGGTCGTCGACTGGTCGGCCGGCGCCGTACGCCTGCTCACCGAGGCACGGCCCTGGCCCGAGACCGGACGCCCGCGCCGCGCCGGTGTCTCCGCCTTCGGCGCGAGCGGCACCAACGCCCACGTCATCCTGGAGCAGGCGCCGCCCCCCGAGCCCGCCGAGCCGGCCGAGAAGGACACCGACGGCACGCCCGCCGCCGACGTCACCCCCACCCCTGCCGTCCCGTGGGTCCTGTCGGCGAAGACTCCCGAGGCGCTGCGCGACCAGGCCGGACGGCTCCTCGCGCACACGGAACGGCATCCCGCGACCGACCCGCTGGACATCGCGTACTCCCTGGCCACCACCCGTTCGACGTTCCCCCACCGGGCCGGCGTCATCGGGGCGGACCTCGGCGAACTGCGCGAGGGCCTGCGCGCGCTGCGCGACGGCGAGACGTCGCCGCACGTCGTGCAGGGCAACGCCGTCGACGGCGGCAGGACGGTCTTCGTCTTCCCCGGGCAGGGCGGCCAGTGGGATCGCATGGCCGTCGAACTCCTCGACACCTCCGAGGTGTTCGCCGCGACGATCCGCGCCTGCGAGCAGGCCCTCGCCCCGTACGTCGACTGGTCCCTGGAAGACGTCCTGCGTCATACCGACGGCGCGCCGTCCCTCGACCGCGTCGACGTCCTGCAGCCCGCCTCCTTCGCCGTGGCCGTCTCCCTGGCCGCGCTGTGGCGCTCCTACGGTGTGGAGCCGGACACCGTCGTGGGCTCCTCGCAGGGCGAGGTCGCCGCCGCCTACGTCGCCGGAGCGCTCACCCTGGACGACGCGGCCCGCGTGGCCGCCCTGCGCAGCCAGGTGGCACGCGTGCTGCACGGCCGCGGCAGCATCGCCTCCGTGGCCCTCTCCCGGGAACGGCTCGCCGCCCGCCTCGAAGCGGAGGGCTGGGGCGAGCGGCTGTCCATAGCCGTCGTCAACGGGCCCCGCTCGACCGTGGTGTCCGGGGACGGCGAGGCCCTCGCGGAGTTCGTCGCCCGGTGCAAGGAGGACGGCATCCGGGCCAAGAGCTTCTCCGCCGCCTTCGCCTCCCACTCGGCCCAGGTGGAGGAGATCCGCGACCGCCTCATCGAGGCCCTGACACCCATCCGCCCCCGCAGGGGCACCGCGCAGTTCTACTCGACGGTGACCGCCGGCCCGCTCGACACCGCCACCCTGGACGCCGAGTACTGGTACCAGAACCTGCGCCGCCCGGTGGAGTTCGAGGCCACCGCCCGCGCCCTCGTCGACAGCGGCCACCACTCCTTCGTCGAGGTCGGCCCGCACCCGGTGCTCGGCCCGGTCCTGGAGGAGAGCCACGAGCGCGCCGTGGTCGTCGGCACGCTCCGCCGCGACGACGGCGGCCTGGACCGGTTCCTGACCTCACTCGGGGCGCTCCACACCCGCGGCGGCCACGTCGACTGGCGGACGGTCTTCACCGGCCACCGGGTCCGCGCGGTCCGGCTGCCCACATACGCCTTCCAGCGCGAGCGCCACTGGTACGCCGCGACCGGCGTCGACGTCACCAGGCTCGGCCTCGCCCCCGCGCAGCACCCGCTGCTCGGCGCGGCCGTCACCGTGGCCGGAGCCGGTCAGACCCTGTTCACCAGCCGCGTCTCCGCCCACACCCACTCCTGGCTCGCCGACAGCACCGTCCACGGTGCCGCCGTGCTGCCGCCGTCGGCCCTCGCCGAACTGGCCGTGCGCGCCGGCGACGAGGTCGGCCTGCCCGCAGTCGACGAACTGACCCTGCACGAGCCCCTGGTCCTCGCCACCGGCGACGGCACCCAGATCCAGATCGTCGTGGACGCCGCCGACCCCGACGACACCACGGCCGCACGTCCGTTCGCCGTGCACGCCCGGCCGGACAGCGGAGACGTGCCCTGGACCCACGTCGCCACCGGCCGCCTCAGCCTGCGCGCCCCGGGGGACACCGCCGACCTCTCCCAGTGGCCGCCCGCCGGCGCCACAGCCCTCGACCCGGCCGAGGTCCGGGACCGGCTCGCGGCGGACGGCCTCGTCCCCGGCCCCGCCTTCCACGGCCTGACCGGCCTGTGGCGGGACGGCGACACACTCCTCGCCGAGGTCCGTATCCCCGACCAACTCCGCGCACAGGCAGCCGAGTTCGCGCTGCACCCGGCCCTGCTGGAGGCGGCCCTGCACACGCTGCCGCTCGCCCTCGGCACTCCGGAAGGCAGCGGGGCCGGCCTCGCCACACACTGGAGCGGCTACCAGCTCTACGCCGGCGGGGCGACCTCCCTGCGCGTCCGGTTCACCCCGGTCGGCGACGCCGTCCGCGTCGACATCGCCGACCGGACGGGACGGCCGATCGCCACGATCGCCTCGCTGACCACGTGCCCCGTCGGCGCGACAGCCCTCGGGGCCGTCGGCGCCCGCAGTCACGACTCCCTGCTCCGCGTGGACTGGCGGCCCCTCGGCCTCACCACGCCGCCCGACCGGCCCGCCGCCCTGGCACAGCTGGGCACCGACCTCTTCGACGCCGTCCAGCTCGCCGACGTGGCCGCGGCGGCCAAGGCCGTGGACTCGGGCGCCGTCTTCGACGCCGTCCTCACCTGGCACACTTCGGCCCGCGAGGGGCAGGACATCGCCTCCGTGTACGCGGCCACCCACCACGCCCTCGGTACCGTCCAGGAGTGGCTGGCCGACGACCGCGTGGAGGACGTCCCGCTCGTCTGGGTCACGCGCGGCGCCGTGGCGGTCGGCACCGAGGACGTCACCGACCTCGGCGCGGCCGCGGTCTGGGGACTGCTGCGGACCGCCCAGTCGGAGTCGCCGGGCCGGTTCGTGCTCGTCGACCTCGACGACGACCCGGCCTCCCTCGCCGCCCTGCCCGCCCTGGTGCGCTCCGGCCAGGCCCAGGCCGCGCTCCGGAAGGGCCGGGCCTTCGTCCCTCGCGTCACGCGGGTGGACGCCCCGGCACCGGGCACCACGCCCGGCGGCACCTGGAATCCCGACGGCACCGTCCTCGTCACCGGCGGCACCGGCACCCTCGGCGCCCTCTTCGCCCACCACCTGGCGGCCGTGCACGGGGTGCGCCACCTGCTGCTCGTCAGCCGCAGCGGCTCCGCCGCGCCCGGCGCCGACGAGCTACGGGAGTCCCTCACGGCACTCGGCGCCGAGGTGACCGTCGCCGCCTGCGACACCGCCGACCGCGCCGCACTGGAGGAACTGCTGACCGGTCTGCCCGCCGACCGGCCGCTGACCGGTGTGGTACACGCCGCCGGTGTGCTCGACGACGGTCTCGTCACCGCACAGACACCGCAGCGGCTCGACGCGGTCCTGCGGCCCAAGGCCGACGCCGCCTGGCATCTGCACGAACTCACCCGCGACATGGACCTGTCCGCGTTCGTCCTCTTCTCGTCGCTCGCCGGCGTGATCGGCGGCGCCGGCCAGTCCACCTACGCCGCCGCCAACTCCTTCCTGGACGCCCTGGCCCAGCACCGCGGCGCCCACGGCCTGCCCGCGACGTCCGTCGCGTGGGGCCTGTGGGAGCAACTCGGAGCGATGGCCGCCGATCTCGACGCCGCCGACATCGACCGCATCGTGCGGGCCGGCTTCCGGCTCGTCACGTCCGACGCGGGACCGGGCATCCTCGACACCGCCATGGCCCTGGGCACGCCCGCCCTGGTCGGCGTGCCCGTCGACGTGGAGGCCCTGCGCGAGCAGCGGACCTCGGCGCCGCTGGTCTTCGAGTCCCTGGCACGCACACCCGCGCGCCGCACGGTCAGCGAGTCGGCGCTGGGCACCGAGAGCCTGGGCGCTCTGCTCGAGGGCAAGGAGGAGGCGGAACAGTTCCGCATCGTCCTCGACGTGGTCCGGGCCGAGGTGGCGGCCGTCCTCGGCCACTTCGACCCCTCCGGCATCCGGCCCGACCAGGCCTTCCCCGAGCTCGGCTTCGACTCCCTGACCTCCGTCGAACTGCGCAACCGGCTCGGCGCGGCGGCCGGCACCAGGCTCCCGGCCGGCCTCGTCTTCGACCACCCGTCGCCCGCCGCGCTCGCGGCGTACCTGCACGCCGCGATCGTCGGCGGAGAGCGGGGCCGGGCCGAGCCGGGAGTGGACTTCGCCGCCGAGATCCGGCTCGCCGACGACATCCGCCCGGCCGACGAGGTCCACCTGGTGGCGGAGGACCCCGGGGACGCGCTGCTCACCGGCGTCACGGGCTTCCTCGGCGCGTTCGTGCTGCGCGAGCTGATGCGTACGACACGGGCCCGGGTGCACGTCCTGGTGCGCGCGGCCGACCAGGCCGAGGCACTGGAGCGGGTCTGGGCCAACCTGGAGTGGTACCGCATCCGGGACGACATCGACCCCGGCCGCCTGCGGGTCGTCGTCGGTGACCTCGCCGCACCCCGGCTCGGTCTGACCGAGGAGGAGTTCGACGCGCTGGCCCGTACCGTCGACGTGGTCTACCACCCCGGCGCCTCGGTCAACTGGATCCACCCGTACACCACGGTGCGGGCCGCCAACGTCCTCGGCACCGAGGAACTGCTGCGGCTCGCCGCCCGGCACCGGACCGTCCCGCTGCACTACGTGTCGACCACGGGTGTCTTCGCCGGCCCGGTGACCCGGGGCGTGCCACTGCGGGTCACCGATCCGGCGGGGCCGGGCGAGGTGCTGCCCAACGGCTACACCCAGAGCAAGTGGGTCACGGAGCAGATCATCGGCATCGCCCGCGAACGCGGCCTGCCGGTGAATGTCTACCGGGTCGACCAGATCGCCGGCGATCAGGTCAACGGGGCCTGCCAGACTCGTGACTTCGTGTGGCTGACCATCAAGGGGATGCTCCAGGCCGGCGCGGCGCCGGCCGAACTGCCCGGTGTCTTCCGGCTGATGCCGGTCGACTACGCGAGCGCCGCCCTGGTGGCCGTCTCCCTGCGCCGGTCCGCCGCGGGCGGCACCTACCACCTGTGCAACGACAGCCATGTGACGTTCGCCGACGTGGTGGCCCAGCTGCGCGCGTACGGCTACCCGCTGGACGAGCTCGACCGGAAGACATGGTTCGAGCTGGTGCAGGCCGACCCGGAGAACTCCGCCGCACCGCTGCTCGACGCGGTGGAACTGCTCGTCGCGGACAGTGAGTCCTTCTACCCGGCCATCGCCACTCCCGAGACCGTCGCCGCGCTCGACGGGACCGGCATCGAGTGTCCGCCGGTCACCGGTGAACTGTTCCGGAAGTACGTCGAGTTCTTCGCGGACGCGGGCTACTTCCCCACCCCGCGGGAGAGCGGAGCCGGAGCGGGCGCCGCCCGGTGAGCACACCGCCGCGGCCGGGACGCCGATCGCGTCCCGGCCGCGGCCTCAGCCGTCCACCTCAGATCTCAGTGCCGTACGGGTTGTCGATGACGTACAGCCAGTCGTCGCCCCGCCGGCGCAGCACGTCGAGCGCGATGCCCGAGTGACGCTCGGGACCGCCCTCGGCCGTGTCCACCTCGATCGACCAGTCCACGACGAGCAGCGCGGTGTCGGAGGTCACGTAGGACTCCAGCACCCGCGCCGTCATGACGGGACCCAGCGCCAGCACCTCCGCGCGCCCCTTCGTCCTTTCCGGTCCGGAAAGGACACTGCCGTCCTCCTGGACGGATATGGCGTCGGCGGCGAAAAGCCGGTCGAGAGTGGCGACATCACCACTGTTGAAGGCCCGGACGGCGAGTTCCGCCCGTGCCAGGACCTGTTGGTTCAGGTCTTTGTCGAGAGCCGTCATGACGAGATCGCTCCTCGGTTGTCCGGGCCGGTCGGAAATACGCGCGAAAGGGCCTTGAGGGGGCCCCGCGCTCCCGTCGTGAGCCTGCCATCTGCCGGTCATCGCCAGGCAACGAGCCGCCCCGCCGTGACGGTTACTCCGTGGTGGGAGACAGCGGAAGACGGCCGCCTACGCTTTTCCCATGATTCTTCGGAGGGTTTCGGAATGAGTCCTGTGTCAGTCAACGAGGTCCTTCACCGAATTCCGGTGGAACCGGAGTCGATGCGGTCGGCAATGGCGCGCTTCGCGACCGGCGTCATCGTGTTGAGTGTCGGAGGCGAGAACATGCACGGAATGACCGCCAACGCGTTCAGTTCCGTCTCCCTGGATCCACCGAAGATCCTGTGCTGCGTCGCCCACAGCGCCGTCATGCACCAGGCGATCACCTCGGCACACGGGTTCGGCATCTCGATCCTCGGCGCGGAACAGGAGTCCGTCGCCCGCCACTTCGCCGACAAGGCCAGGCCGCTGGGCCCCGCGCAGTTCCGCGGGATCGACCACGAGCCCGGGCCCCGCACCGGGGCACCGCTGCTGCACGGCGCGGTCGGCTGGCTGGAGTGCGAACTGTCCGAGGCCTACGACGCGGGCGACCACTCGATCTTCATCGGTGACGTGGTCCACGCCGTCACGGCGCCGGACACGTCCGGTCTGCTCTTCTTCAACGGCGGTTTCCGGCAGCTCGGAGCCGCCCCCGAGTGACAGGGGTGACCATGTCCGCAGGAACGAGCACACAGCAGCCGACCTGGCCCGTGGACCCCATGGTCGGCCCCTGGTTCATCGAGGCGCTGAACGAGGGCCTCGCCCGGTCGGTGCCGCGACTCACCAGGCCCGCGCCCGCCCGTCGGCAGGGAGTCCCGGACCCGTACGACACCCTCGACGGCCCCGAAGCCGCCCAGGGGCTCCCCGATCCGCAGGGCATCTCCTTCACCGACCGGCACGCCTTCGGCGATCCCTTCGCCGCCAAGGTGATGGCCGCGTACACGGAGGCACTCGACACCGTGCTCAGCCGCGCCGAACGAGAAGACGTCGGGCTGCGGCGGGCGTTGCTGCGCCACGGGGCCCACACACTCGCGGAGGCGGCCGGCCGGGAATGCCGGACGCGGGACGGCGACGCGTGTCCCCAGGAACGGGCGCTGGAACCCGAACTCGCGGCGGAGTCGGGGACGTTGCTCATGGAGTGCGCCGCGCTCGTACTGCTCGGCGACGGGACGCCGCGACCGGGCTCCCGGGCCGCCGATCTCATCAGGAACCTGGGCACCTCGGTCCGCCGCGCACCCGGACCGGCCCGGACCCGCCGAGACGTGTCACGATCACGTATTTCAACAGAAGTTCACAGCAGGCACATCAAGTCCTGACAGGATCTCCTTATGGACAAAAATCTTCTTACCGGAAAAGTCGTCCTCGTCACCGGTGCGAGCAGCGGCATCGGAGCGGCGGCGGCCAGAGTGTTCGCACAGGAGGGCGCGGCGGTCTTATTGGTCGCCCGTAGACAGGAGCGGCTGGCCGCCCTGGTCGACGAGCTGCGTGCCGCAGGGGCCCAGGCGGCGTACACGGTCGCCGACGTCACCTCGCCCGAGGAAGCCGCCCTCGCGGTGAAGTCGGCCGTCGGTACGTTCGGACGGCTCGACGGCGCGTTCAACAACGCCGGGGTCGGCGGTGACCGCACCCCCCTGCACCAGATGGACGACGAGACCTACGACGCCATCATGGACACCAATGTGCGCGGTGTCTTCAACTGCCTGCGCGCGGAGATCGCCGCGATGCTGGAGCACGGCGGCGCGATCGTCAACAACAGCAGCGTCGGCGGGCTCGTCGCCATTCCCGCCGCCGCGACGTACGTCGCCTCCAAGCACGCCGTCGTGGGGCTCACCCGGGCAGCCGCCGACGAGTACGCACAGCGGGGCATCAGGGTCAACGCCGTGGCCCCCGGCACCACCCGCAGCGAGATCACCACGGACTGGTTCGCACGCAACCCCGGCCTGGAGGACATGGTCAACTCCATGACCCCCCAGGGCCGTACGGCGGAGCCGGAGGAGATCGCCGCGGCCGCGGCCTGGCTGCTCAGCGACCGTTGTCCCTTTCTGACCGGCACGGTCCTGCCGGTGGACGGCGGCTTCGTCAACCAGTGAGAGCCGGTACGGCGGAGGTGCGATTACTCCGCCGTTACTGCCGCCTCACGCCCCCCGGATAGATTCGCAAGCCACACAGATGCGTGTGCGGGCGCCCTGTTCGGCCGGCTCCTTCGCCCAGCCGGACCGAATCACCGCAGCGGTGGCGCCAGTTGTGGCGTCGGGCCCCACCCCCCGACCACGAGAGGGCAGGACACCCATGTCGAAGCAGTCGCTCACCCTTGTCGGACTCGGCCCGATGGGCAGTGCGATGGCCGACGCGTACCTCGCCAAGGGCTACGAGGTGACCGTGTGGAACAGGACGGCGAGCAAGGCCGAACCCCTCGTGGCCAAGGGAGCCGTCCTCGCGCCCACGGTCGCCGACGCCCTGGCCGCCGACGAACTCGTCCTGCTCAGCCTGACGGACCATCAGGCGATGTACGCCATCCTCGGCCAGGCCACCGAGGCACTCGCGGGCAGGACCGTCGTCAACCTCAGTTCGGACACCCCGGCCAGGTCCCGCGAGGCGGCCGAGTGGGTGAACGGGCACGGTGCGGCCTACCTGACGGGCGGGGTGACGGTGCCGCCCCACCGCATCGCCGGCCCGGGTGCCCTCACCTTCTACAGCGGACCCCGTGACGTCTTCGAGGAGCACCGCGCCACGCTCGAGGTGATCTCCGCCGCCGACCACCGGGGTGAGGACCAGGGACTGGCCGCTCTCTACTACCAGCTCCAGCTCGACATCTTCTGGACGTCCCTGTTCTCCTGGCTGCACGCCGTCGCGGTCGCCAAGGCCAACGGCATCTCGGCCTCCGACCTCCTGCCCTATGCCTCCGGCACCCTCGCCTCGATGCCGGACTTCCTGGGCTTCTACACGCCCCGGCTGGACGAGGGGAACTTCGCGGGCGACGTGGAGCGGCTCTCCATGGGGCTGGCGAGCATCGAGCACGTCGTGGAGACCGCACTCGACAGCGGTGTCGACTCCTCGCTGCCCACCGCGGTGCGGGAACTCCTCCGGCGGGGCTTCGCGGCGGGCCGGGCCGAAGACAGCGCCACGAGCATCGTCGAACTCCTCGGACAGGCCTCCGCGTGAGCGGTTCGCAAAGACACGGGAACAGAAGCCGACAAGGGAGGTTGAGTGGGATGACTGCTGCCGACACGCACCGGACGGCGGTGCTCGAAGCGGTGCGGAGCATCGCCCCGAGACTGAAGGAGAACGCCCCGGCCGCCGAGAAGGCGGGCTGGATACCGGACGAGAGCGTCGAACTCCTCGAGAAGGCCGGGGTCTTCGGCATCGCCGTGCCCGAGAGGTTCGGCGGTACGGACCTGCCGGCCGCCGAGCAGCTGACGGTCCTGGAGGAAGTGGCCAGGGCCTGCGGCTCCACCGGCTGGGTCACCGCGGTCTGGGTGACCACGGCGTGGATGGCGACCCTCTACCCCGACCAGGCCCAGGAGGAGATCTTCGCGGGCGGCCAGGTGCGGGTCTCCGGAGGCTTCACGCCCTCCGGGACGCTGGTGCCGACCGAGGGCGGCTATCTCCTCACCGGCGAGTGGCGGTTCAACAGTGGTGTCCGCGCCGCCGACTGGAACGTCTGCTCGGCGCTCGTCGAGCACGGGGACGGCCGGGTCGAGGACCTGTACCCCCTGGTCCCGACCTCGGACCTGGTCATCGGCGACGACTGGGACGTCTTCGGCGCGGCCGGCACCGGCAGTGTCACCTCGACCGCCGACGGTGTCTTCGTCCCCGCGCACCGCGTGGTGGGAGCCGAGGCGTACGAGGCGGCCACCGGCAACCGCTGGAACGCGGATCTCGACGCCCGCAACTACCACCTGCTCAGCTACGTCCTGACCCAGTGCACCGCCGTCTACACCGGCCTGGCCCGGGCCGCCCTCGACGTCTTCGTGGAGAAGCTTCCGGGCAAGGGCATCGCGTACTCGAACTGGGCGGAGCAGATCAAGCATCCGCACATCCACCACCAGGTGGCCGTGGCCGCCAACAAGATCGCGGCGGCGGAGGGACTGCAACGCTCCCTGGTCGAGCTGGTGCAGGAACGTGCCGACCGGGGCCGTCAGCTGACGGTGGAGGAGAAGGCCACGATCCGCGGGCGGATCGCCTTCATCGTGCAGACGGCGAGGGAGGCCGTCGACATCCTCTACACCCTGAGCCCCGCCTCCGTCATCGTGCGCAGCGGAGACCTCCAGCGCATCCAGCGGGACATCCTGGCCCTGTCGGTGCACGGCCTGTTCGCCCCCCTCGCCTCCCTGGAGGTCCAGGGGCGCCTGCTGCTCGGTCTGGAACCCGACAACGACTACCTCTGATCCACCCGCCCACTCGGGCGGAGTCCGGGGCCCCACGCCCGAGCGCCCCGCCCCGTACGGCACGTCGAGTGCGTACGGGGCGGGGCGCTCGCCGTTCCGGGAGCCGTTACGACGGCTGCTTGTCCCACACGCCCGTGGCCGCCGTCTCGCGCACGTAGTCGGCGAAATCGCGCGGCGCCCGGCCCAGGATGCGCTCCACGGCGTCGGTGAGGTAGCCGTTGGCACCGCTGTGCACCTGCGCGAAGAGACTCGACTCCATACGGGCGAACTCCTCGGTGTCCATGTACCGGTACGGTTCCGGCACACCCGCGGCCCGCATCTCGGCGGCGAACTCCTCCGCCGACTGCGCGGTGAAGCGGAAGTCGTGCCCGGTCCCGGCGGCGATCTCGGCCACGGCGTCGCCGAAGGTCAGCAGCCGGGGCCCGGTCAGCTCGTAGAGGCGGCCGGTGTGGCCGTCCTCGGTGAGCACCCGCGCGGCCGCCTCGGCCACGTCCCGCGCGTCGACGAAGGCCTCCCGGCCGTCCCCGGTGGGCAGGCGGACCTCGCCGGCCACCAACGGGTGCACCAGCAGCGCCTCACTGAAGTTCTGGTGGAACCACGCCGGACGCAGGATCGTCCACGGCACACCGCAGGAGCGCACCGCCACCTCGGCCGGGTAGGCCTCCGGCCAGCCCCGTGCCGACTGGAGGACCATCCGCTCCACGCCGAGGGAACGCGCCAACTCGCCCAGCGAGCGCAGCCGTTCCGCGGCCTTCGGGCTGAACAGGTTCTGCAGGTAGACGACGTACACGGCGCGGGCGCCGTCCAGCGCGGGGGCCCAGGTGGCGGTGTCGAGCCAGTCGAAGTGCTGCTCGGAGGAGCGGGACGCCATCCGCACCGGGTGGCCGCCGTCTCGCAGGGCCGGTCCCAGCCGGCTCCCGACCTTGCCGGGACCACCGAGGACGACGACGGGTCTCTGCGCCGGGTTGCCGCTGACGCGGCGTCGCTGAGCGGTCGGTGACGGGCCGGTGGACGCGCGATGGCGGACGCCCTCCACCGTCGCGGTGTAGCTGGCGTCGGCATGCCCCAGGGCGCGTGCGCGGTGCTCGACGGACGACACGGCGCGCAGCACGCTCGTGTCGAGTCCCCGCAGGCGTGCCGCCTCGATGATGTCGTCGACCGTGGAGCACCGCATCGTGAGCAGTTCGCCCCCTCCCGGGTAGGCCCCCTCGTCGATCTCGCGGGCCGTGTCGGGTGCGAGCAGCGCGACCGTGTCGAGCATCACCTGCAGATAGGGGGCGAGGTCCCGCGCCTTCACACCGTCCGCTTCGGCAAGGGCGAAGCTGTGCAGCATCCCCGACATGCTCGTCCAGAAGAAGTCGAGCAGGGACATGTCGTACAGGGCGGCGAAACCGGGGTCCTCGCCGACGTGGACCACACGGCCGCCCAGGGCCTCGAAGGTCACGCGGTGCCGGTCGTACGCGTCCCTGGACCCGCTGAGGAAGACCAGCGAATCCGGGCCGGCGATGAGGTTCGGGCCGATCATGATGGCACCGTCGAGGTAGTGGATCCCCTGCTTCGCCGCCCACGCGGCCGCGGTACGGGACCGCTCCGCCGTACTGGTGGAGACGTTGAGCAGTACCCGGCCCTCGAAGTCGGCGGGGTCGACCGTGTCGAGCACCGACTGCGCGGCCTCGTAGTCGGCGACGCTGACGACCACCAGGTCGCCCGCGCGCACCGCCTCGGCCGCGGTGTCGGCCCCCCGGGCGCCCGCGGCCACCAGGTCGTCCGCCTTGCCCCGGGAACGGTTCCAGACGGTGGTGGGATGGCCCGCCCGTGAGAAGGCGCCGGCCAGGGCACGACCCATGGGACCCAGTCCCAGCACGGTGACCGGCAGTTTCCGGATGTCCGATTCAATTGTCATGTCAGGCAGCATCTGTGCTTCTGTGAGTCCTCACAAGAGCCCTCGGTCAAAACGCGCTCAAAGCGCGCTCAAAAACGCATGTCAGCGGTCATGAAATAGACAGGAAGAGAGTCCTTGCTTTCTCTCGATTACCGTGGAGTGGGTGGGCCCGGGAAATGTTTTCGGCCTCCAGGAACAGGTCCTGGAGGCCGAAAATGTTCACCCGGCGGGCGGCGGGGTCAATGACCCCGCATCGTCACTTCTTGTTCTGCTTGAGCAGCTCGATCACGCCGGAGAAGTCGTCGCCCCCGAAGCCGTCGGCGACCCGGCGGTCCATCAGCGACTGGATCGGGTCCAGCAGCTCCGAGCTGACGCCCTGGCTCCGGCTGGCCTCGACGATGTTGCGGAAGCCCACCTGCTGCATGCTGAGCGCCGCCGAGATGCCGATGCCGTACTCGTCGTTGTCGATCTGCCGCGCCAGGTTCGCGACGATACCGGCGATCGAAGTCACGTACGGGATCAGCAGCTCGGTGGAGAACTGCTGGGCGTTGACGCCCTCCGAGCGCACCATGGCGATGGCCTGCACCGCGCCGCCGAGCATGCCGTACATGCCGGCCAGCAGGGACAGGTCGAGCAGGGACGCCAGGCCCGCGTCGGTACCCGCGAAACGGGCGTCGCCCATGGCGCTGAGGACCGGCTTGTCGCGCTCGAAGGATTCGGTGCCGGTGCCGCTGTAGAGCACGTAGGCGTGGTCGGTGCCGATGATCTGCGGAACGGCCATGATGCCGCCGTCGATGTAGTCGTAACCGAGGTCGGCCGCCCACTTCGCGGTCTCCCGGGCCTGCTCGGGGGTGCCGTTGGTGAGGTTGTAGACCGTGCGGCCCTTCAGGGCGTCACCCATCGGGTCCAGGACCTCGCGGACGGAGGCGTAGTCGAGGAGACAGACGATGACCACGGGGCTCGCCTGCGCGGCCTCGGCGGCCGTGGCGGCGCGCTCGGCCCCCTGCTCCACCAGGGCGTCGGCCTTGGCGGCCGTACGGTTCCAGACGGTCGTCGAGTGACCGGCCTTCAGAAACGCGCCGGCGAGCGCCGCCCCCATCTCTCCCAGACCGATGACAGTAACTGCGGTATTGCCCGCCATTTCGTGTTCCCTCTCACTTGAAATCAATCGGGTGCCGGGGATGAGTGTTACCGGTGCGCCAGCGGAAATCAAGTGCGTACGGTGGCGCTGCACCTGAGTCCGCAGGAGAAAGAATTAGTCCCCGAGAAAATGACAAACTATGGGTCTCTTCCTTTACGCGGGGGCGGGTGGGTTATTGGCGCGGGGGACGCGATCATAAGCTTCGACGGCGGGCGCGGCACCCGCGCCCGCCGGGGGGACGCGGGAGCCGCGGTCCGGGGACCGGCGTCAGGCGCCGAGGATGCCGGCGATCTGGCCCGCGGCGGTGTTGCCGCTCTCGATGGCGCCGTCCATGTAGCCGTTCCAGCCGCTGGCGATGTCGCTGGTGGCGAACGCGAGCGGGCCCACCGGCTGCTGGACCGTCCGGAGGGGGCCCATCAGGACGCCGGGGCCGCGCACCGCCCAGCCGCCCTGGGAGTACGGGTCCTGGCCCCAGTGCTGGGTCGAGACCGCGACCACCTCGATACCCGGGATGATCTTCCGCAGCTCGGTCTGCACGGTCGCCCGGTCGCCGGCGTTGAACGACCCGGCGTTGCTGAAGCCGATCACGATGTTGCCGTCGGAGCGCTCCTTGAACGGGAACACCGCGGTGATCTTCGAAGAGGAGGCGGCCGGCGACTCCGCCGAGAACCGGACCAGACCGGAGCCCCTGACGTGCATCATGAACTTCTGGGCCGTGCGCACGCCGAGGCCCCGGGTGGACAGGCCGGTGTACTCGGCGGGCAGGCCGGGCGTGAACTTGATGCTGTTCCACACGTTCACCGGAACCGCGACCACCACGCCACCGGCGGTGTAGTTCGTTCCCTTCGCCGTCACCGTGACCTGCTTGCCGGTGACCGACACGTTGGTCACCGGCGAGCTGAGCTTCACCGTCGCCTTGGACTCGTTGAGGACGGATTGCACGAGGGCGGTCGAACCCACCGTGGGACGGTAGGTGTTGATGCTCCCGTAGCCCTCGTAGCTGTGGCCGGTCAGCGCCCACCAGTGGGCCAGCTCCGTCAGCCCCATGGTCGAGGCGGAGCCGGTCAGGTAGGAGGTGGCCGGGTTGGCCAGCAGCTCTTCCGCGGGGCTGTAGCGCATCTGGTTGAGCCGGTCGCGCATGGAGAGCTTGTCCAGGTCGCGCAGCAGGTCCTCACGCTGGAACGGCTTGTAGGGGTTGGGGAACCACTCCCTCGACCCCTCGAACAGGGGTGTGACCACCTGCGACTGACGGGCGAACAGGTCGAAGGGGTCGTAGGCCTGCCAGCCACCGGTCGTGGTGGTCGGGAAGTAGCTGCGGGCGGGCGGGGCGTCGGCGGTCAGCGCCAGCTTGTGCTTCTGGACCTCCTGCCACACGAGCGGTTGCTTCTCGTCGACCCAGGTACCGCCCATCTCGACCTGCTCACCGGCGAAGGTGGACGTCCACACCCGGCCGCCGATGCGGTTGCGGGCCTCCAGCACCAGGACGCTCAGGCCCTTGGCCGTGAGGCTGCGGGCGGCGCTGGCCCCCGCGAAGCCGGCGCCTATGACGATGGCGTCGTAGTCGGCGCGGGCCGCGGCCCGCGCCGTGCCCGACGTGGCCCCAGCGACCGAGGCGGTCAGCGCGGTCGTACCCGCCGCCTTCAGCAGGAACCGGCGCGAGAGCCGGCGCGAGTGGCCGGCGGGCGGGTCCTCGGCGGGCCGGGACTGGGACGAAGTGTTCTCGATGGTCATAGTCTTCCTCGAAGTGACTGTCCTGAACCGACCGCTCGTGCGGGCCGGTTGGGCCGACACGAGCGACGGCGGTGGTACGCGCACGTCCCCCGTGAGACGCCGCGGGATCAGGCAGCAGCCGCGTTCCGGAAGTGGTCCCGAGAACCCCGGCCCGGAATGTCCGGACGGCAGAGCGCGCGTGCGGTGCGCGGGACAGGGTCGCTGTCCGTCAACTCCGTCGTCCTTGCTCCCCCCTTGGGAATCGGCGCACCCTCGTGGCTTCGCGAGTCACGGTGGCCGACGCTGGCGGTCCACCGGTGTGCACCGCCTGATCCCCTGAACCGAGGCTAGTCCAGAGGGAATTCGGACAATCCATCCTCCGGTAACGGCGGAGGAACCGGGCCGGGCGCCCGGGGGGAGTGCGCGGTGGTCCGCCGCGCACCGTTGCCGCGCGTGCCTCAGCGGTCGTACGTGTAGAAGCCGCGTCCCGTCTTCCGGCCGAGCAGGCCGCCCTCGACCATGCGGATCAGCAGGGACGGCGGGGCGTACAGCGGCTCCTTGTACTCCTCGTACAGTGACCCGGCGATGGACGCGACGACGTCGAGGCCGATGAGGTCGCACAGTTGCAGCGGCCCCAGGGGGTGCGAGCAGCCCAGCCGCATGCCGCGGTCGATGACCTCGGCGGTGGCGAAGCCCGACTCCGCCATGCGGATCGCCGAGACCAGATAGGGGAACAGGAGCGAGTTGACGACGAATCCGGCCCGGTCGGCGGTGCGGATCACCTCCTTGCCGAGCACCTCGGAGACGAACCGCTCGGCCCGGTCCGCCACCGGCTCCTCGGTGAGCAGGGAGCTGGTGAGTTCGACCAGCGGAAGCATGGGCACCGGGCTGAAGAAGTGGACGCCGACCACCCGGCCGGGCCGTCCCGTGGAACGGGCCAGGCGCATCACGGGCAGCGAGGAGGTGTTGGTCGCCAGAATGGCGTCCGGGTCCTCCACGATGGCGTCCAGGGCGGCGAACAGCTCCACCTTGGCCGTCTCGTCCTCCCGGATGGATTCGACGACGAACTGCCGGTCGGCCATCGCCTTGAGGTCCGGCACCAGCTCGATCCGGCCGAGAGCCGCGTCGTGCTCCGCCTCGGTCAGCCTGCCCCTGGCCACCGCGTTGCCGAGAGAGTTCCGGATGCGGTTCAGGCCCGGCTCCACGGACTCCGGCCTGGAGACGGCGACCGTCACGTCCAGGCCGGCCCGGGCGCACACCTCGGCGATACCCGAACCCATCAGGCCGCAGCCGACGATGCCCACCCGGTTGATGGACGGTGTGCTCGGTAATGTCGTGTTCATGCTGTCACTCCCCAGCGGATGAGACCGGCGCCCATGGACATGCCGCCGCCGAAGCCGCCGAGCAGCACGAGGTCACCGGGGTGGAGGTGGCCCTGACGGTGGGCCTCGTCGAGGGTGATCGCGACGGCGGCGTTGCCCGCGTTCCCGTAGCGCTCGAGTGTGCGGTGGGTGTGCGCCGAGGTGAGGCCCGCACGCTCGACGAGCTGCGCCAGCATGACCCCGTTGGGCTGGTGCGGAACGAAGTGGGCGATGTCCTCGCGGGAGGTGCCCGTGCGGGCGCACAGCGCGTCGAGCAGAGGAGGGAAGTGGTCCAGGACGAAGTCCCGGACCGCGCGCCCCTCCATACGGAAGTAGTGGCCGCCGTCCTGGACGGTCCGCTCGGACGCGGGCAGTCTGCTGCCCCCGGCCTCGACACGGATGAGCTGGTGCGCGTCGCCGCGCGACGCCAGTTCGAAGCCGGTGATCCCGTACGGCCCGTCGACCTCACCGACGACGGCCGCGCCGGCGCCGTCGGCCATCAGGACAGCCGTGCGGCGGTCGGTGAAGTCCAGGATCCGTGAATAGATGTCGGCGCCCACGACGAGGGCCCGGCTGCCGGGGCGTTCCCGGATCAGGCTGCGGGCGATCGCGAGCGCGTAGACGAATCCGCTGCAGACGACGTTGACGTCGAAGCAGACCGCCGCGTGCGCGCCGAGCCCGCGCTGCACGTGGAAGGCGGTGGGCGGTTGGGGGGAGTCGGGGGTCGAGGTGGAGACGATGAGGTAGTCGACCTGGCCCGCCTCCAGTCCGGCAGCCTCCAGGGCGCGTGCCGCCGCGTGGATGCCGAGATCCGAGGTGGCCTCGTCGGGAGCGGCGTAACGGCGCTCGCGAATGTGGGTCCGTTCCTCGATCCACTCGACCGGGACACCGACACGGGCGGCGATCTCGGCGTTGGTGACCTCCTCCTTGGGGACGTAGGAACCCGTGCTCAGAATGCCGATGGGTCGTTCGGTCATGGCGTCAGACGCTCCGCACCGGATTCAGCGCGGCCGCGCCGATCCGTTCGCGCAGCGCCGGGTCGGTGACCCCGAGCCCCTCCCGCGGAGCGAGACAGAGCACGCCGACCTTGCCGATGTGCTCGTTGTTCTGTACCAGCCGGGCGGCCTCCCCGACCTCGTCGAGGGAGTACACGGTGGACAGCACGGGGGAGATCCTGCCCTGGCTCACCAGCCGGTTCAGCTCGGCCTGCTCCTGGAGGTTGGCGGCGTGGCTGCCGATGACGCGCTTGGAGTTCATCCACAGGTAGCGGTTGTCGTACGTGTGCTGGTAGCCGGTGCTGGAGCCGCAGGTCACCACCGTGCCGCCGCGCCGGACGACGAACGTGGAGACCCCGAAGGTGGCGCGGCCGATGTAGTCGAAGGCCACGTGCGGGTCCTCGCCGACCTCCTGGCGGATGATCCGACCCAGACGCTTGCCCTGCTCGATGGTTGCCTCGGGCGTGTCGGCACGGCCGAGGCCGGTCTCGGCGCGGTTGATGATCACGTCGCAGCCGAGTGCCCGGAGCACCTTGGCCTTGCTCTCCGAGCTGACGACACCGATCGGGATACCTCCCGCCGCCTTGACCAGCTGCACGGCGAACGCCCCCAGGCCGCCGGTCGCGCCCCAGATGAGAACGACGTCCCCGAGCTTGATCCGCGCGCCCTTGTCGCTGATCAGCATGCGGTAGGAGGTGGCCGCCGTGAGCAGCACGCTCGCGGCCTCCTCCCAGGTCAGATGCGCCGGCTTGGGCAGGAGCTGGCTGGCCTTGACCACGGTGTAGTGCGCCAGCCCGCCAAAGTTGGTCTCATAGCCCCAGATGCGCTGGCCCGCGCCGAGCATGGCGTCCGCGTGCGTGGCCGGTTCCTGGTCGTCGACCTGGACGCAGCTGACGACGACGTGATGGCCGGTGCGCCAGTTCCGTACGGCGCTGCCCACACGCACCACCACGCCGGCCCCGTCGGAGCCGATGACGTGGTGCGGCAGGTCGTGACGGGCAGCGAGGCCGTCCTGGCGCCCGAAGCGCTTCAGGAAGCCGAAGGTGGGCACCGGCTCGAAGGTCGCGGACCAGACGGTGTTGTAGTTGATCGCGCTGGCCATCACCGCGACCAGCACCTCGTCCGGGGCCAGTTCCGGCATCGGCACGCTGCCGACGTGGATGGACCGGCGCACGTCCTTGTCGTCGTTTCCGTCGAACATGCCGACGTCCTCGGCCCGCAGGTGAGCCGCCGTGTACTGCTCCGGTACCGGCTCCCGTTCCAGCACTTCCGCGCGTGCCCCCGCGAGCACAGCCTCGGTCAGGGAATCCATCATGCTCCAGTCTCGTGAAGTGACAGGCCCCGCACCGAGCCACGGGGGGTACGGAGCGGGGCCCGGTCGCGTGGCGAAGGGGATGGTCAGACGCTGGGCACGTCGGCCACGGGACGGTCGACGGCCATGATCCACTTGCCGTCCTCGCCACGGACGAGGACATCGGTGCAGGTGCCGTCGATCTTCTGGGGCTCGCCGTCCTCGCCGGTGACCTCCAGATGGAACTCGACGATCAGCAGGGAGGTGTCACCGGTACGGAACGTGCGGAGCACCTTGGAGTTCAGCTTCGGCCCGGTGGCCAGGAACTCGGTGATGCTCTGCGTGCGGTCCGCCCCGGTGCGCGGCGTCCCGGTGAGGTTGGAGATCGCGTCCGCGCGGTACAACTGGTCGAAGATCGCGCCCTGTCCGCTGTTGAACGCGGCCACGAACACGTCGTTCTGCTGGTCCGGGTCGTCGGTCAGGGTCAGGTCGAGGGTCTCGGTCATGAGGAGGGGGTCCTTTCGGGTGGGGTGCGCTCAGAGTTCCTTGCCGTACGGGTTGTCGATCGCGAAGCGCCACTGACCGTCGGCACCCAGACGCAGCACGTCGAGGCCGATGCCGGAGTGGCTCTCCGCCGCGCCGGCCGCCGTCGCGGGGACGTCGATGGCCCATTCCGTGACCAGCAGGGCGGTGTCCGACGTCACGTACGACTCGAGCACCTTGTTCGTCAGCACGGGGCCGGCCGCGAGGAACTCGGCCAGCCCCTTGCGCCGTTCCTCGCCGCTGACGGCGTGTCCCTTCTCCCACACGCTGATCGCGTCGTCCGTGTAGAGCCGGTCGACGGCTGCGGCGTCGCCCGAGTTGAAGGTGCGTACATAGGTGGCGGCGTGTTCCAGAACGGCCGCGGTGAGCGCGTCGTTGGTCTCTGCCATGGCAAAACCACTCCGTTTCGGTGAGATGTGCGGTCACCGTAGGCGGGCGCGGGCCATCCCCCGGTCACTGCCAGGCAATGGGTCGGAGCGGGGGAGAGGGCCCCGGCGGATGGACGTTCGCTGGAGCGGATCGGAGCGCTCAGTTCCTGTCGGCCCCACGGGCTACTGTCACGCGCATGGTCGAACACGATGCTCTCCGTGCCACCCGCGAGGCCTACGACGCCGCTGCCACCGCCTACGCCCAGCTCTTCCACGACTTGCTGCGTGAACGTCCCCCGGACCGCGCGATGTTGAGCGCTTTCGCCGAGGTGGTCCGGGCGGCCAGGTCGCGGACCTCGGGTGCGGGTCCGGCCATGTCACCGCTCATCTGCGGGAGTTGGCGCTGGAGACGTTCGGGATCGACGACGCCTCTCCCGCCATGATCGAGCTGGCTCGGCAGGCCCATCCGGGGCTGCGGTTCGACGTGGGCTCGATGGCCGCGTCGGACATCCCCGACGGCGCGCTGGACGGCGTCCCGCGCGATGGTCCGTCATCCACACCCCGCCCCGGGAACTCCCCGTCACCCTGGCCGAGTTCCGTCGGGTGCTCACCCCCGGCGGCCACCTGCTGATCGGCTCCTCGGCCACCGACGGCCCCGACCACGGGGCCTCGCCTTCCTGATGCGGGTGGCCGAATGGCCGCGGCTGCGCCCCGGGCGGGCCCGTCCGGGGCTGGAGCCGCCGTCCGAACCAGTCGGTCAGGGCCGCGCCGCCCCGCAGTCCCAGGCTGGACCAGAGCGTACGGACCCACCTGGGTGTCCAGCCACGGAGCATGGCGACGCCGAGAGGCGGCAGCACCACGGTGAACAGGCCGACCCTTGATTGTTTTCGGGGACCAGTGCAATCAGCGGTTGTGCGTGTTCCCTTGCTGACGCGGGACTTGGTGGTGAAGGAGGGCGCCTGGTCACGCCCGGCTGACGTTCGCCGTGAGGAGCCGCAGCAACTGCTTGGTCAGGGTGTGCTGTTCACCGGTCAGTCCCATGGCCTCGCCGATGTCCACGGGCACGGTCAGGGCCCGGTCCTTGAGCTGCGCCCCGGCCTCCGTGAGGCGGATGGCGACGGAGCGCTCGTCGTCCGTACGGCGTTCACGACGGAGCAGACCGCCGGCCTCCAGGCGCTTCAGTAGCGGGGAAAGGGTGCTCGACTCGAGCTGGAGCGCGGAGCCCAGATCGCGTACGGAGATCGAGTCCTGCTCCCAGAGGGCGAGCATGACCAGATACTGCGGATAGGTCAGCCCCAGTTCGTCCAGCAGCGGCCGGTAGCGGGCCGTGACCGCGCGCGAGGCGGCGTACAGAGCGAAGCAGAGCTGGTCGTCCAGGAGCAGGCTGTGCCCCGGTGCGGGGGCCGTCGGTGCCGCCCCGGTCGCGCTCGCGATGTCGCCGGCTGTGCTCACGGTGTCGCTCCTCGGTCCCGTGTCTGCATGACGATCTCCCACCCTACCTTCGAGTCTCCTCGATTGTATCCAGCACTAAATAATCGTGCAGTAGGTAGTTGCGAACTAATTAGTTGTGCACGACTCAATAGGGCGCTACTGTTGTGCTCGTGCCGCCGACCCCGGCGAACCACGTCGGCCGAGCCTGCCCGCGGCACCCTGGATCCGAGGAGATCGCCATGTCCGAGACCATCGGCACCACCGGCCCCCGTCCCGTACTGGAGCCCGCCGCCGCGGCCTTCGCGGAGGCGACCGCCAACCCGCCATACCTCTTCGACCTCGGTCCCGTCGAGGGGCGCAAGGTCGTCGACGAGGTGCAGTCGGGCGACGTCACCAAGCCGGCCGTGGACGAGGAGTGGGTGACCGTGCCGGGCGGGCCCACCGGCGAGGTCAAGATCCGCATCGTCCGGCCGGCGGGAGCCAAGGGCGTGCTTCCGGTGATCCTCTACATCCATGGCGCCGGCTGGGTCTTCGGTAATGCCCATACCCACGACCGGCTGGTCCGCGAGCTGGCCGTCGGCGCGAACGCCGCCGTGGTCTTCCCCGAGTACGACCTCTCGCCCGAGGCGCGCTACCCCGTCGCCATCGAGCAGAACTACGCCGTCGCCCGCTGGATCGTCGCCGACGGCGCCGCTCACTACCTGGACGCCACCCGTATCGCCGTGGCCGGTGACTCCGTCGGCGGCAACATGACGGCCGCGCTGACCCTGATGGCCAAGGAGCGGGGCGACGTCCCCCTGGTGCAGCAGGTGCTGTTCTACCCGGTCACGGACGCCGCGTTCGACACCGGCTCCTACCACCAGTTCGGCGAGGGCTACTTCCTGCGCCGTGATGCCATGCGGTGGTTCTGGGACCAGTACACGACCAGCGAGAAGGAGCGCGCCGAGATCACCGCCTCCCCGCTGCGCGCCACCCCCGAGCAGCTCAAGAACCTGCCCCCGGCCCTCGTCATCACCGCCGAGGCCGACGTCCTGCGCGACGAGGGCGAGGGGTACGCCAACAAGCTCCGCGAGGCCGGCGTACCCGTCACCGCCGTGCGCTACCAGGGCATCATCCACGACTTCGTCATGCTGAACGCCCTGCGCGGGACCCACGCCGCCGAGGCCGCCATCGGGCAGGCGGTCGCCACCCTGCGCACGGCGCTGGGCACCGACTGACGGCGGGGCCCGGTGGAAAACGGCCGACCCCGGCCGGGAGTGATCCCGGCCGGGGTCGGCGTCGTGCGTGGCGGTGTGTCAGGCGAAGTTCGCCAGCGCCTCGTTCCACGTGGCCGAGGGGCGCATGACCGCGGCGGCCTTGGCCGGGTCGGGCTGGTAGTAGCCGCCGATGTCGGCGGGCTTGCCCTGGACGGCGATCAGCTCGTCGACGATCTTCTGCTCGTTCGCCGTGAGGGTCTCGGCGAGCGGGGCGAAGGCCTTGGCCAGGTCGGCGTCGTCGGTCTGGGCGGCCAGCTCCTGGGCCCAGTACAGGGACAGGTAGAAGTGGCTGCCGCGGTTGTCGATGCCGCCGACGCGACGCGAGGGGGACCTGTCCTCGTTGAGGAAGGTCGCCGTGGCGCGGTCGAGGGTGTCGGCGAGGACCTTGGCACGGGTGTTGCCGGTGGCCGTGGCGTACTGCTCGAGAGACGGAACCAGGGCGAAGAACTCACCCAGGGAGTCCCAGCGCAGGTAGTTCTCCTTGACCAGCTGCTGGACGTGCTTCGGGGCGGAGCCGCCGGCGCCCGTCTCGAAGAGGCCGCCGCCCGCCATCAGCGGGACGACCGACAGCATCTTGGCGCTGGTGCCCAGCTCCAGAATCGGGAACAGGTCGGTGAGGTAGTCACGCAGCACGTTGCCGGTCACCGAGATCGTGTTCTCGCCGCGGCGGATGCGCTCCACCGACAGCTTGGTGGCCTCGACCGGGGCGAGGATGCGGATGTCCAGGCCCTCGGTGTCGTGCTCCGGCAGGTACGCGTTGACCTTGGCGATCAGGTTGGCGTCGTGGGCGCGGGTCTCGTCCAGCCAGAACACCGCCGGGTCGCCGGTGGCGCGGGCACGGGTGACGGCCAGCTTCACCCAGTCGCGGATCGGGTCGTCCTTGGTCTGGCAGGCGCGGAAGATGTCGCCGGCGGAGACCGTCTGCTCGATCACCACGTTGCCGGCCTGGTCGACGAGGCGGACCGTGCCGGTGGTCGGGATCTCGAAGGTCTTGTCGTGGGAGCCGTACTCCTCGGCCTTCTGCGCCATGAGGCCGACGTTCGGGACCGAGCCCATCGTCGACGGGTCGTAGGCGCCGTTGGCGCGGCAGTCGTCGACGACGACCTGGTAGACACCGGAGTACGAGGAGTCCGGGAGCACCGCGAGGGTGTCGGCCTCCTGGCCGTCCGGGCCCCACATGTGGCCGGAGGTGCGGATCATGGCCGGCATCGAGGCGTCCACGATCACGTCGGACGGCACGTGCAGGTTGGTGATGCCCTTGTCGGAGTCGACCATCGCCAGCTCCGGGCCCTCGGCGAGCTCGGCGTCGAAGGAGGCCTTGATCTCGGCGCCCTCCGGCAGGGCCTCCAGGCCCTTGAAGATGCCGCCCAGGCCGTCGTTCGGAGAGAGGCCGGCCGCGGCCAGCGTCTCGCCGTACTTCGCGAACGTCTTCGGGAAGAAGGCGCGCACGACGTGACCGAAGACGATCGGGTCGGAGACCTTCATCATCGTGGCCTTGAGGTGCACGGAGAACAGCACGCTTTCGGCCTTGGCCCTGGCGACCTGCGCGGTCAGGAACTCACGCAGCGCGGCGACACGCATCACGGAGGCGTCGACGACCTCGCCCGCGAGGACGGGTACGGACTCGCGCAGCACGGTGGTGGAGCCGTCGTCGCCGACCAGCTCGATCTTCAGGGCACCGGCCTCGGAGATCACCGCGGACTTCTCCGTGGAGCGGAAGTCGTTCTCGCCCATGGTCGCGACGTTCGTCTTGGAGTCGGCGGACCAGGCGCCCATGCGGTGCGGGTGGGTCTTGGCGTAGTTCTTGACCGAGGCGGGGGCGCGGCGGTCGGAGTTGCCCTCACGCAGGACCGGGTTCACGGCGGAACCCTTGATCTTGTCGTAGCGGGCGCGGATCTCGCGCTCCTCGTCGGTCTTCGGGTCGTCCGGGTAGTCCGGCAGCGCGTAACCCTGGCCCTGCAGCTCGGCGACGGCGGCCTTCAGCTGCGGGATCGACGCCGAGATGTTCGGCAGCTTGATGATGTTCGCCGCGGGCGTCTTGGCCAGCTCGCCCAGCTCGGAGAGGGCGTCGGGGATGCGCTGGCCCTCCTCCAGGTACTCCGGGAAGACGGCGATGATGCGGCCGGCCAGCGAGATGTCACGGGTCTCGACGGAGACACCGGCCTGCGAGGCGTACGCCTTGATCACGGGCAGGAACGAGTGGGTCGCCAGGGCGGGCGCCTCGTCAGTGTGCGTGTAGATGATGGTCGAGTCAGTCACCGGGTGCTCCGCTCCACGTCTGCAACATTGCTCGACATCAAGATATCTCGTGCGCGGGCGGTACTCGACAGGGGGCGGGGAGAGGGGCGCGTTGTCGGGTGCGGGTGCGTGGGGGCTGGTCACGCAGTTCGCCGCGCCCCTGAAAAAGCAGGGGCTGCGCCCCGTGCTTTTCGCCCCGGAAGGGCCGCAGGCCCTCAAGGGGCGCGGGGAACTGCGCGAGAAGCCCCACCGGGCCCGCGCCGGGGGGTCAAAGGGGCGCAGGCCCTTGAGGATGGGACGGGTAGGGGCGGCGGGGGCGAAACCCCTAGGGCGCGACCTCGACCGACGACTCCCGCTGATGCGGAATCTCCACGCTGCCGCCCCCCGTCTGCAGCGTGATCGCCCGCCGGGGCACCGGCACGCTGATCCCCTCCGCCCGGTACCGCTTGTGCAGGCGCTTGATGAACTCGTGCTTGATCCGGTACTGGTCGCTGAACTCCCCGACCCCGAGGATCACGGTCATCCCGATGCGCGAGTCGCCGAAGGTGTGGAACCGCACGGCGGGCTCGTGGTCGGGGACCGCGCCCTCGACCTCCTTCATGGTCTCGGCGATCACCTCGTTGGTGACCCGCTCCACGTGCTCCAGGTCGCTGTCGTAGCCGACGCCCACCTGCACCAGCAGGGTCATGTCCTGCTCGGGCTGGTTGAAGTTGGTCATGTTCGTGCCGGCGAGCTGACCGTTGGGGATGATCACCAGGTTGTTGGAGAGCGACTTGATCGTCGTCTGCCGCCAGTTGATGTCGACGACATAGCCCTCCTCGCCGCTGCTCAGCTTGATGTAGTCGCCCGGCTGGACCGTCTTGGACGCGAGGATGTGGATGCCCGCGAAGAGGTTGGCGAGGGTGTCCTGGAGGGCCAGGGCCACCGCGAGACCGCCGACGCCGAGGGCGGTGACCAGCGGGGCGATCGGGATGCCCAGGGTCTGCAGGATCACCAGGCAGCCGATCGCGAGGACCGTGACCCGGGTGATGTTCACGAAGATCGTGACCGAGCCCGCGACCCCGGCCCGGGACTGGGCGAGCGAACGCACCAGACCGGCGATCACCCTGGCCGACGTGATCGTGGCGACGAGGATGAACAGCACCGTCAGGGACTGGTTCACGTTGTGCTGCACGGTCTTCGTCAGCGGCAGCACCGCCGCCGCGGCCGCCGCGCCGCCGACGAACGCGCTCCAGGGCACCAGGGAGCGCAGCGTGTCGACGATGACGTCGTCACCGCCCCAGCGTGTCTTCGTCGCGTGGCCGCCGAGCCAGCGGAGCAGCAGCCGCAGCAGGAACGCGGCCAACAGGCCCGCGGCCAGAGTGATTCCGGCCACGAGGTAGTCGTCGAGGGTGAGGGCCCGGGTCATCGGTCACCTCCCGAGGGACGCGGGGAGCGGCTGAGGGGCCGTATGTCGGGTCCCACGGGCCGTATGTGATGTGTCGTCACTTGCCACCTGCTCGAATCCGGAATGCACGTTCACGCTTGCCCGGACGTGTGTACGACGTCGGGTGCGACGGCTCATCCTGCCGTATCAGCGCGGCTGATCGGCACCGGACCTGCGCGGATCGGCCGACGGCAAGCCACCGGTTCCCCGGGAATGTCCGGATGTGGACCGCCGGTACGGACGCTTCCTCCTTCCCGCCCCGGTCAGTACCTCACTCGTGGTCAGATCACCTTCAGCCGGACCAGCGCGCCCAGCGTCAACGCGCCCGGCAGCAACGGCAGCCAGACCGTGATGACCCGGAACGCCAGCACCACCGCGGTCACCACGGCCACCGGGCCGCCGGCCGCCACCAGGGCGATCACGAGCGCGGCCTCCACGGAGCCGATCCCGCCCGGAGTCGGGACGAGGGCGACCGCGACCGTGGCAGCGAGATAGGCGAGAGCCATGTGCGTCACGGGAATGTCGAGGTCCAACGCCAGCCCCACGGTGACCAGTACGGTCGCTTGGAGCGCCGGGAACGCCAGCGAACCGCCCCACAGGGCCAGCACACGCGTCGGCCGCGTGTGTATCGAGCGGGCCTCACCGAGCGCGGTGCGCACGAAGCCGAACACGGCCGTACGCAGACGTCGTACGAGGAGAACCACGGCCACGGCGACGCAGGCGGCGATGACGGCCGTGACCAGCAGGGGAGTGGACGTGCCGTCAGGGAGGAGAGGGCCGATCCGCAGCGCACGGGGGAACGCGACCAACAGGGCCAGCAGCAGGCCGACCCGGGCGATGGACTCCGCGAGCAGATACAACGCGAGCGCCGCCGACGAACGGGACAGCGACACCCCGCACACCGTCATGAACCTCAGGTTCACCGCGCTCGCGCCCAGACCCGTCGGCAGCAGATGGTTCGCCGCGCCCGCCGCGAACTGGGTGGCCAGCAGCCGTCCGGCCGGCAACCGCTCGACGAGCGCCCCCTGCCGGGTCACGGCCGCCGCCACCCAGGTCAGACACGTCACGCCGATCGCCGCCACCAGCCAGGGCCACCGCGCGGTCGCGAGATGGGCGAAGCCCTCGACCAGGACAGCATGGTGGCGCACGGCGACCACCAGAACCAGGACCAGGGGCAGCAGGCAGAGGATCCGCCGCACCGGAACACGCCGGGTGAGTCGTTGGGGGAGTGGTGTCGCTGTCACACCGGGAGAGGTTCTCCGCGCTCGGCCAACAGCGGGTTGCGGGCGCGGGGACGGCGGTCGACCGGCAATGGACTTCACCGCGTCCCGGCGTACCGCACGGAAGATGTTGACCGCAAGCTTGGTCGAGGTTCTAGCGTTCTTCGTATGAGTATGGAGACCACAGCCTGGACCCAGCTGCAGGGCATGATGACCGCCCAGCAGCACAGCCGCCCCTTCGCCCGGACGACGCTACGGCGCATCGGCGCCTTCGCCCGTCCACATCGTCGCCGTATCGCGTGGTTCGTCGCCCTCAGTGTCGTGACCGCGCTGCTCGCCGTGGCGACGCCGGTGCTCGCGGGGCGCGTCGTCGACGTGATCGTGTCGGGCGGGGACGAGACACTCGTCGTCCGCCTTGCCGTGCTCATCGCGCTCATCGCGGTCGCCGAAGCGGCGCTCGGGCTGCTGGGCCGCCGCCTGTCGGCGACGCTCGGCGAGGGACTCATCCTCGATCTGCGGACCGCAGTCTTCGATCATGTGCAGCGCATGCCGGTCGCGTTCTTCACACGTACTCGTACGGGAGCGCTCGTCAGTCGACTCAACAACGACGTCATCGGCGCCCAACGGGCGTTCAGCAACACCCTGTCCGGAGTGGTGAGCAATCTGGTCACCCTGGTGCTCACCCTCGCCGTGATGCTCACCCTCTCCTGGCAGATCACCCTCCTCTCGCTCGTCCTGCTGCCGGTCTTCGTGATCCCCGCCCGGCGCATGGGCCGCCGGATGGCCCGGCTCCAGCGGGAGGCGGCCGACCTCAACGCGGCCATGGGTACCCGGATGACCGAGCGCTTCTCCGCGCCCGGTGCCACCCTGGTCAAGCTCTTCGGACGGCCGGACGACGAGTCCGCCGAGTTCGCCGAGCGCGCCCGCCGGGTGCGGGACATCGGCGTCCGTACGGCGATGGCGCAGTCGGCGTTCATCACCGCCCTCACCCTCGTCTCGGCCCTCGCGCTCGCCCTGGTGTACGGCCTCGGCGGCTGGTTCGCGCTGCGCGGCACCCTGGAGGCGGGCGCGATCGTGTCCCTGGCACTGCTGCTGACCCGGCTGTACGCGCCGCTGACCGCGCTCGCCGGGGCCCGCGTGGAGATCATGAGCGCCCTGGTCAGCTTCGAGCGGGTCTTCGAGGTGCTGGACCTGAAGCCGCTCATCGAGGAGAAACCGGACGCCCGCGAGGTGCCCGAAGGGCCGGTGGCCGTCGAGTTCGACGACGTCCGCTTCGGCTACCCGTCCGCCGACAAGGTCTCCCTCGCCTCCCTGGAGGAGGTGGCCTCCCTCGACACCCGAGGCGGCACCGAGGTTCTGCACGGTGTCTCCTTCCGCGCCGAACCCGGCCAGACCGTCGCCCTCGTCGGCTCCTCCGGCGCCGGCAAGTCGACCGTCGCCCAACTGCTGCCCCGGCTCTACGACACGGACGCGGGCGCCGTCCGCGTCGGCGGCGTCGACGTACGCGACCTGAGCGCGGCGTCACTGCGCGGCACCCTCGGCATGGTCACCCAGGACGGCCATCTCTTCCACGACACCGTCCGCGCCAACCTGCTCCTCGCCCGCCCCGACGCCACGGACGACGACCTGTGGGACGTCCTGCGCCGGGCCCGCCTCGACGACCTCGTGCGGTCCCTGCCCGACGCCCTCGACACCGTCGTCGGCGAGCGCGGCTACCGGCTCTCCGGCGGCGAACGCCAGCGCATGACCATCGCCCGGCTGCTCCTGGCCCGCCAGCGCGTCGTCATCCTCGACGAGGCCACCGCCCACCTCGACAACACCTCGGAGGCCGCTGTCCAGGAGGCCCTCGCCGAGGCCCTGGAAGGCAGGACCGCCGTGGTCATCGCCCACCGCCTGTCGACCGTACGGGCCGCCGACCAGATCCTCGTCGTCGAGGCGGGCCGGATCGTGGAACGCGGCAGGCACGAGGAACTGCTGGCGGCGGACGGACGGTACGCCCAGTTGTACCGGACGCAGTTCGAGAAGGTGGAGGACGAGCCGGCACGGTCGGCCAAGTCCGAGGAGGGGGCGCGGGCCGACGAGTCCGAGGTGAAGGAGCCGGTCGCGGTGGAGGCGCCGGTCGCGGCGGCGTAGGAGCGGCGCCGCCCCCGGGGTTCAGCCCTCGACGCCGGTCGACGAGTGGGCGGCTCCGACCGGCTTGGACTCCGGGGAACCGCGCTGCCGCAGATAGATGGAGAGGATCGCCATGGAGGCGATGGCGAGGAACTCCGACTGCCAGTTCTGCAGCGTACGGTTCCAGAAGTCGGCCGAGACGATGTACTCGGGCCAGCTGTCCGGCGCCTGAAGCTGCCGCAGTTGTTGCTCGTTGTACGCCGCCACACCCGTGATCGACTGGGCGAGCCATGACAGCGCGAAGACGGCCCCTATGATGTACCCCAGAGAACTGGCGTACAGCTTGAGGCGGAGACCGCCCGCCGCCGCCCAGCGGGGGGAGTCGGGGCGCGCGTGCGGTCCCACCCGCTGGTTCTCGTCCGATTCGACACCGATGCTGTCCGGGTGCTTGGACTCCGGTGAACCGCGCTGCACCAGCCAGACGGTGAGGAAGATGTACAGGAAGAACTGCAGGTACTCGGACTGCCAGTTCTCCATGACGTCGACGGCGAAGTCCGAGGAGGTCATGTACTGGCCGAGGGTGAGCTGCTGGAGGTCCTCCGCCGCGAGCTGGTTGTTGAAGTCGGCGTGACCGGCGAAGGCCTGGCCGATCAGGGCGAGGACGAACAGCGCGAGGAAGGCGAGTCCCAGGCCGTTGTCCCGCAGGAAGCCGCGCACGGACCGGCTCATCGGTGCAACACCCCCAGCGTGATGCAGTAGGCCAGACCACCGGTGATCACCAGCAGGCACAGGGCGAACATGAAGCGCACGACGTGCTCACCCACCCTTCAGAACACACTGGTAGGGCCGCTCAGGACGCGGCGTGCACCCGGCGGCGACGACCTTCCAGCCCCCGGAGAACCGCGACAGGAACAGGGTGTCCCCGGCGAACACGACACGGGCCTGGCGCCCGCCGACGTCGACGCCCTCCACCTCGTCCTCCGCGGCCGCGACGGCCGGGACCTCCTCCTCCAGGACACCCTCCTCGCACGGCGTCCGGGTGGACTGCTCGACCTCGTCCCGGACACCCGGCGCCAGCACCGCGCACACCGCGACCCCGTCCTTGGCGCCCAGCGCCCGTTCGAAGTCGAGGGCCGCGCCCAGGGCCGCCGTACGCCGCTCCTCGACGGCCCCGCAGCCGGCCGTCAGCGACAGAACGACTCCCGCCGCCGCTCCCCACCGCCATCGCCAGAGCATCCCAGGGCCTCCCGTTCGGCTGCCGACGGTTGTGTCGACGGACGGTAACCCGGCCTCCCGGCCCGGCCCGGGAACCGCGCGACGGGCCCGGACCCCCCGTCCCCCGTACGACGTTACGAGGCGACGTGGGCGTCACGAGGCGACGTGGGCGTCACGAGGCGCGGGCCCCGTCCACCGGCAGCCGGTACACCGCGAAGGCGCGCCGGATGACCGGCTGGGCGACATTGCGCACGCGTACCCCACCGCTGGTGATGCCGTGCTCGGTGCCCAGGTGGGCGTGGCCGTGGACGGCGAGGTCGGCGCCGGACTCGTCCATCGCCTCGGCGAGCAGATAGCTGCCGAGGAAGGGGTAGATCTCCAGCGGCTCCCCGACGAGCGTGTCCGGCACGGGGGAGAAGTGCGTGAGCGCGATACGGACCGCGCAGCCGTCCTCCGCCAGCGCGTCGAGGGCCTGGCGCAGTCCGTCCGCGAGGCCCCGGGTGTGGCGGACGAAGGCCTTCATCTCGGGCTCGCCGAACTCGCTGCCGCTGCGCCCGGCGAAGCCGCCGCCGAACCCCTTCGTCCCGGCGACCCCCACCCGTTTCCCGTCGACGTCGAGGACGGTCCCCTCGCCCTCCAGCACGGTCACGCCGGCGTCCCGCAGCACGGCCGTCACGTCCTCGGGCCGCTCGGCGTGGTGGTCGTGGTTCCCGAGCACGGCGACGACCGGCACCGGCAGTCCCGCCACCTCGCCGGCGACGACCCGGGCCTCCTCCGGTGTTCCGTGGCGGGTGAGGTCGCCGGCGAGCAGCAGCAGATCGGCGTGGTCGGGCAGCGTCTCGAACGCCGGACGGAGCAGACCTCGGCTGTCCGGCCCCAGATGGATGTCCCCGACGGCCGCGACCCGGATCACGACAGCTCCTCGGAACGGCCGGGAGCGGTGACGTCGGCCAGCGCGATGTCCGCCCGTAGGGGTACGCCCGGCAGCTCCTGCGCCGCGATGCGCAGGATCGTCTCGCGATCGGCCGCCGTGGACGCCGTACCGGTGATGTGCACGGCGTCGCCGCGTGCCTCGATCCGCATCCCGAGCTCGGCCAGATCGCTCCGGGCGAGCCGTTCCTCGAGGTGGGCTATGCGGTACTCGGTGTGGGCCGCCGGGTGGCCGGCGCGGAACGCCGGACCGGTGTGCGGTCCGGCACCCGGTTCGGGGGCGGGCCCACCGGCGGGTCCGTTCTCATGCTCTGTCGCCATCGCCGGTCTCCTCCGGCTCGATCACGTTGAGGCGCTCCAGCAGATACAGGAAGGCGGCCGGCATCGGTTCGGCACCGCACTCGCGCCGTACCCGGCTCCAGTCGATCTTCTCGCGCAGGGTACGGGCGATGGGCAGCACGGCACCGAAGTCGCAGTAGTGCTCGGAGAACGCCCGGAGACGTCCGACGAGCAGATCCGTGGCCGCCAGCACGGGCATCCACACGGACTGGACCGACAGCACCTCCGCCCGGTCCAGCATTTCACGGGTGACCGGGGACTGGGACGGCCGGAAGATCAGGTCGACCTCCTGGCCCTGGCTCCGGGTCTTCAGCAGCCAGTCCTCGGGCGGCGCCACCACGTGCAGTCCCGCGGCCTCCAGCGTGGCGGTGACGGCCTCGATGTCCTCCGGCAGCACACAGAAGTCGACGTCGTGCTGGAGCGTCCCGGGGCCACCGTGCGCGTACACGGCGACGCCGCCCGCCAGCGCGAAGGAGTGCCCGTCGGCCTTGAGCAGCGAAGCGACCTCCTTGGCCGCTTCGAGGATGGCCTGAGTCCGATCGGGAGGGAGCCCGTCGTCGTCCGGTCCGGCGAGATCGCCCATCCCTCCACGATAGTGCGGCTCCGGCCGATGGACCTCACCTCACGATCACGTACACCTTGCGCACGGTTTCGATGGTCTTCCAGACGCCGACGAAACCCGGCTTCATGACGAAGCTGTCGCCCGCCTCGTAGACCACCGGCTCGCCGCCTTCCGGGGTGAGTTCGACGATGCCGGAGAGGATGTGGCAGAACTCGAAGGTCTCACCCTTGATCGAGCGCGTCTCGCCGGGCGTCGCCTCCCAGACGCCGGTATGGATCATCTCTCCCCGGGCTACGTCCTGGGCCCAGGTCTTGAAGGCCGGATTGCCGGATATCAGGCGATCGGGGAGTGCGCCGGACTCGCGTGGCGCGAAGGAGGGATCGGTGTCGATGGTCTTCAGGAGCGACATGGGTCTTTCCATTCCGAGGATGTGCCACAATGTGGAACGATATGCCGAGATGTGGAACGAGGATGCCTGGTTCCTTCGTGAGGGGTCAAGGGGTGCGGGTGGGTCGGCTGTGGCGTCTCGCGATGAGGCGAGTCCGGCCGGTGCCTGCCTATTGACTTTCGCGAGAAGGGCGGCCAACCATTAATCGTGCCGCGATGCGGCACGGTGTGCGATATCTCGGCACGAACTGCTACCCGCCGGTCGGCGGTTCAGGTCGGCCGTCGCATCGCCGTCGCCATGCCGCCGCAATGCCGTCGCCAAGGTCTTTCGCCCACGCCGCCCCCAGGAGGCCCGCGATGTTGTCAGGACAGGAAGCCACCGTGACCACCTCGGAGCCGCGAAGACCCGCTTCCGCCCCGGTCCCACCCGGCGCGGTGAACGTCTCTCCGATCTCCCACATCCCCGAGGCCGTCCGCACCCTGCGTCATCGTGCACGCGCGCTGCTCACCTGCTGGGGCCTGTCCCCGGACGTGGTCGACGAGGCCGTCCTCGTCATCTCCGAACTGGCCACCAACGCCATCGAGCACGCCCTGCCACCGGCCGAACTGCGCCTGTCCCTGGCGTGGGCCGACGGTCGTCGGGTTCTCCGCATCGAGGTCAGCGACGGCGGGCCGGCCCCTCGGCCGTCCACAACCCCTGACGGCCCGGACCTCGACGAGAGCGGCCGCGGACTCCCCATGGTCGCCGCCCTGTCGTTCCGGCACGGCGCACACCTCGCCTCGGCGCGGACAACTCGCTGGGCGGAGCTGCCCGTAGGCATCAGCGCGTAGGCCCACCGAGCGGCATGCCGCCCGGCACCGCGCGGCGGCGCGGGAGAGGGAACACGGGCGCGCCAGGACGAGGTCTGGCAGGACCACCAGGACCGCCACCATCGTCTCGACGACATGGACCCCCGCTACAGCGGCACGTGCTGCGCCTCCTGCTCCGGCAGGCCGACAGCGCCCGCCCGGCCGGAACTCTGCCACTGCGGCTAGGCCATTCAGCCCGACTGGAACCACGATCATTGCTGTCCCGGCATCATCGTCGACTGAAAGCACCGACGTCCGGGGCGACGAGGGGGAGACGCGTGGGGGACATGGCCGAACTCGGTCCGACGGTCGTGGAGGTCGTGCGGGAGCGCTGGGGCGTCGTCCTGCCCGCCGACGGTCTCATCGCCCGCTTCACCGAACCCGGTTGGACCTACGAGGAGGAGGTGCCACGCCCCTGCCCCGAGTGCGACGGCCGGTTGCACTCGCTGCGCAAGCCGTACGAGTCGGCGGGGAAGGTCTACCGCTACGTGGCCGTCGTCTGCCCGGTCTGCCCGGCGGCTTACACCCTCGCCGACCTGGGCGTGAAGACCTACGACAAGCTGCGCGCGCGGCCCGGTGCCGCCAAGTCGGCCGGCGCGGCGGGGCCGACGGGGACGCGTGCGGGAGTGGCGGGGGCGCGTGTGGGAGTGACGGCACGGACGAACCCGACCTGGACGCCCGGCGGGGCACGGGGACTCGAACGGTTCCTCGGGCCCTGCCCCACCGAGCCGGGCGTCACCATCACCGTCGTCGAGGCCTCTCCCGCCCCCGCCTGGCCGGCGGATCTCCCGATGCCGGCCGAGCCGGAGAAGCGCCACCTGTTCTGGCGCAAGGTCACCGACCCTGCCTGGCGGCCGCCCGAGGGGGCGGTGACGGCGGCCGACGACATCCGGGTCATCCTGCCCGAGGGCCCCGCCTTCGACGACCTGCGCGCCCACCTGGCCGAGCGGGGCATTCCGTTCCGTGGCGTCCGGCACTGGGCGGAGGACGAACAGGTCGGCACGGTGGGCGAGTTCGGCAGTCCCACGGATCTGGTGGCCCACCCCGCCCACGCGTTCACGGGCGGCCTGAGTAGCCCCGTGCCGCCCACCCCCGTCGCGGGACCCGGGGCGCACGCCGCCCGGGACGCGTTCGAGGCCCAGTGGGACGCCCTGGCGGACCTACCGGACGCCGACGAGGCCCCGTACGTACCGGTGACCGATCTGGTCCCCGAGGACTGGGCCCGACTGCTGCCGCACCCCACCTTCAACCCGGCCCAGGCCGACGCCGTCCCCGCCCTCCTTGAGGGCGACGGGCACGTGATGGTCGTCGCCCCGACCGGCGCGGGCAAGACACCCATCGGCATGGTGGCGGCGCTGCGGGCCCACGCGCAGGGCCGCAAGGCGGCCTGGCTCGTCCCCCAGCGGTCGCTCACCGACGAACTCGACCGCGAACTCGAGAACTGGCGGCGGCACGGCATCGAGGTCGTCCGGCTCACGGGCGAGTACGCCACCGACACCGACCTCGTCCGCGAGGCCGACATCTGGGTCGCCACCACCGAGAAGTTCGAGGCGATCTGCCGAAACGGCTCCCTGAGCGGCGTCCTCGCCGAGGTCGGCTGTCTCGTCGTCGACGAGATCCACCTGCTCGGTGATCCGGCGCGCGGCGCCATGCTCGAAGCGGTGCTCACACGGGTACGCGAGGACAGCGCCCGGACCCGCATCGTCGGACTGTCGGCGACCGTGGCCAACGCCGACGAGGTCGCCGACTGGATGGGCGCCCGGCTGATCCGTACGTCATGGCGGCCGACCCGGCTGACCTAACAGATCCCCCTGCTGCCCGCCGCACGCGACGGCGAACGCTCCATGCGGTCCACCGCCGCCCGGACCTCCGCCGCCGTGCGGCTGGCCCGGACCGTGACCGACGAGGGTGGCAGCGTGCTCGTCTTCTGCAGCAGCAAGCGCGGAGTACGCGCGACGGCACTCGCCATCGCCGCGGACCGCGGTGTCCCGACACGCGGCGTCGACGCGGACGACACAGAACTCGTCGAGCGGCTGTGCGGCAGCGCCGGCGTCGGACTCCACTACCGCGACTGGCCGTACAAGCGCGAGGCCGAGAAGGCGTTCCGGGCCCGCGAGACCGACGTCCTGGTCGCCACCTCCACCGTGGCCGCGGGGGTGAACCTCCCCGCCCGTGCCGTCGTCGTGCGCGACACCCGCCTCGGCCAGAACCGGATCGAGGTGTCCATGGTGCAGCAGATGTTCGGCCGCGCCGGACGGGTCGGCGCGGGGGAGCGGGAGGGCTGGGCCTATCTGCTGGCGGACGAAACCGAGCGACCCGTGTGGCAGGCCCGGCTGACCGCCGGCTACACCGTGCGTTCACGTATCGGCGACCGGCTGCCCGACCACCTGCTGGCCGAACTGGTGCAGGGACGCGTGACCTCGCTGGAGGAGGCCGAGGACTGGTGGACCGACACTTTCGCCTTCCACCAGGGGCACGACAGCGTCGAGCCGCTCCATGACGCCGCGGACTATCTGGAGGAAGCCGGCTTCTTGCGCCGGCACGCCGGACCCGGGGGCGACACGTTCCTGGAACCGACCCGACTGGGCACGCTGACCAGCCGCTTCATGGTGGACGCCGTCCTGGCGCACGAACTGTCCGAAGCGGTACGCGTCCTGCCCGTACCGGAGGACCCCGACCCCGCCGAAGAGGCGCTGACGAGGCTGCTGGCCACCCGGCTGCCGGACCTGGCGGAGGCCGCGTTCAGCGACCGCGCCCGTGCCACCCTGCGCCGGGTGCTGCGTCACAGGGGCCGGACGGAGCAACTGGAGGCCGATCAGGAACCACCGGACAAGGACGAGGGACTGCTGCCGGGAGACCTGGCCCACGCGGTGCTGCTGCTGGTCGCCACCAGCCCCCAGGCGTTCACCGCGCGCGCCGGGTACGTGCTCGGCATCCCGGCCGAGAGCCTGACGGCCATCCTCGACGAGGCCCAGCGCTATCTGGCCTGGCTGGGTGCCCAGGGAGAACTGGGCACCGTCCACCCCTGGGCGGCCGTCGTGGCCGCCGACCTCGCCGAACGCGTCCGCTGGCGCGCCCTCGGCCCCGGCCGGGGCGCCGGCCGGTTGCTGTGGATGTGCGGCCGGATGGCCACACCGCAGCTGGCACCGCGTCTCGTACCCCGTATGTGGCGCGCGGCGCGCGATCGCGGTATCGGTGCCCCCGACTGGACGGGCACCGCCCCGCCGCGCGACAGCGCGATCACACCGGCGCGGTACCAGGCCCTCCTCGAGCAGCGGGCCACCGGAGCCGCCCTCACCCCGCACTCCGGCTCACTGCGCGTGGAGGCCCCGCACGGCGCGGTGATCTGCCTCTGGGACGGCGCGACGACGATCCGGTACGTCTCCGACGGCACCCCCGCCACGCTCGACTACCCGCCCGGCGATCCCGACGACCCTTCGACAGGCCGACGAGGAAGCGCCGTCTTCACCCGCGGCGACCGCCACGCCGCGGGGTGGCTCACGCCCTACAACTGCTCCGTGGCCTGATCCGCATTCTGACGGCACACGGCTCCCTGCCTGCGTCTGCAGCTCAATCTTCCCGGTGGCGGACGTGCTGAAGCCGAGCGATGTCGGGGAAGTGGCGGCAGCCCGGCGAGCCCCAGCGGAAGGTGGTGTTGCTCAGCCCGAACTCGCGGGCCAGGGCGGGCGAGGACGGTGGTGCGCTCGCCGGTCCCGGTGGCTTGCTGCTGCAGTCGGATCACTGGTGCCGTGCGGACCTGTGCTTCGGATGGGGGGCTATGAGGAGGGTGATGAGGGCTCCTGGTCCTCGCTGGTGCTTACGCGGGAGCCCGCCCACCGCTCGCGCGCAGGCCCGCGTCGCTGAGCTGGCAGCAGGCGGCCGGCCTCCCGCTCGTGGGGCTCACCGCGCTGCAGTCACCGAACGCGGAGGCTACGTGGCTCGACAGCTCGCCCGTGGGATGGGGTCCTTCTTCAAGTAGTGCGGTTGTTCCAGGCCGACCCGTTGCCCGCATCCGTACACGATTCGGTTCCGGGACGCTCTCGGCAAGCAGCGTGAAGAGGCCGGCTACGACACGCAGGACGACGCGATCGAGCGTCTCACGCAGATCTACACGGAGAAGAAGACAACGGCGCCATCTGTCGCCGAGGTTCGCCGCGAACTCGGTCAGCAGACGATCGTGGAATACGCGAAGCAGTGGCGGCCTCGTCAGCGCAAGATGACGGAGTACTCGCCGGGATGGCACGTGGACAGCTCCATCAACGTGCACATCATCCCTCGTCTCGGGTCGCGGAAACTGAACTCGGTTACGCCCATCGTGGTCGAGCGCTTCCTGGACGAATTGGAGACGGACGGGGTGGGTCGCGGAAACCAGGTGAACATCTTCCGCGTCCTCAAAGCGATCCTCCGGGACGCATATGGCAAGGGCGCTATGGCGGACGACCCTGTGAAGGGCGTCCAGGAACCGGAATACGTCCGCGAAAAGGTGGTCATCCCATCCCTCACCTACGTGAAGAAGGCCCTGACAGCCGCTGACGAACATCTCGCGCTTGAGATCGTCATGATGGTGGGCTGCGGCTTGCGGAACGGGGAAGCCCGGGCAGTGAACATCAACAATGTCGTGGCCGACGACGTCTACCGGGTGCACGAGCAGGTCCACTCCAACACGCACAGGCCGGCGAAGCTGAACATCGCAGGGCGGGGAATTCCGGGAGGTACCCCTGCCGCGCTCGGTGCGGGGAGCGATGGAGCGGTACGAGAAGAAACACGGCACCACGAAGGAGGGCTATCTGCTGCGCGGTCCGAGCGGCTACTACACGGAGCCGATGGAACGCCGCCGTGTGCAGAAGCTCTTCAAGGACCTGCCTGCGGAGGACGGTGTCGGCATGTACGGCTTCCGGCACTACTTCGCCTCGAACGCCCTCGGGAACGGGATACCGATCACCGACGTGGCGGAATGGATGGGCCACAAGTCGATCGAGGAGACGTATCGCACCTACCGGCACCTCATGCCGGGACCTGGACACCGGCCTGTGGGACACTGCCTGAGGCCGCAGCGAAGCCTGTCGGGGCTTCTGTGCACGGTCGCCAGAGAGCTTTGTCGTCCTTGATGTGTGGACTCGTCTGCGGATCGCCGCCGTCGTCTGCTATTGGTCGACCAGCTACATGTGGTGCTCGTTGTAGCGGTCTTCCTGAACTCCGATCCGGCCGGCGAGTTCGTTGAGGTCCGCCAGTTCGTCGGCGGACAACGGCAGCTGGGTGGCGCCGGTGTTCTCCTCGATTCCGCGCGATGCGTCGTGTGCCCATGCCCCACCAGTCGATGGCACCGAAGAACGTGCCTGGGTGCGGCCACCGGGCTCGGAGTCACGGAATCAGGCGGGCGCGGGGTTTTCCCAAGCGCGTCGCGCCCGCGGAGGACCTTCCCCTCTCCTCCTTCTCACAACAGGCTGAAAAGGAGGAGAAGGGCGCAGGAGAGTCAGGAGGGGATGGTCTGCCATTGCTGTTGCGTCTGTGATGCGTAGGGCTGCTGTTCGACGTTGGCTCCGTCGGCGGTGCTGCCCTCGTCGACGCCGAGAGCAAGCCCGCTGTAGCGGTTGATGAGGAAGTAGTTTCCGTCACCGGTGGGTGTGACGGCCCAGTGCTGCTGGGGGGCGTTGGCGTCTGCCCAGATGCCGACGTTGCCGCCGTCCTCCCGGGAGAGGCCCGCGACCTCCAGGAGTTTGCCGCTGCCCACACCCTTGATCTTGTAGTAGCCGTCGCCGGTCTTGGTGAAGGTCCACTTCTGGTTCGCCTGGTTGAGCCATGGCCACTGATTGACGTTGGAGCCGTTGGCGGTGCGCGCACCCTCCACGTCGGCGACCTTGCCGCTGTGCCGGGCGACCAGTCGGTAGACGGTGCCGTCGCCGGGCAGCGTGGTGGACACCAGTGCCGGCTTGACCGACCGGCCGCCGATCCTGAGGCCGCTGATGTTGGCGTAGCCGCCGGTGGCCGCGTTGACCTGGATCCGTACGAAGCCCACGTTCCGGTTGGGCCACTCCACCAGCTTGTACTTGCCGTTGCCGGCCCAGGTACCGGTGGCGACCTGGGTGAAGGTGACCCCGTCGGTGCTGGTCAGGATGGTGTACGAGGTGATGTCGCCGTCGGTGGAGTTGGTGCGGTTCCACTGCTTGGGCAGGCACTCCAGGGTGGAGACGTTGCTCCACACCCCGCCCAGGTCGATCGTGATCGAGTGAGGCAGGGCCGGGGACAGGCCCCAGGTCGACCAGCAGGTTTCGTAGCGGACGTCGCTGAGTCCGTCGATGGCGTGGAGCGGTCCCTCGCCGGTGCGGAAGGCGGTGGCGTACGCGTTGACCGGTGTGACGGGGTGCTCGGCGCGCAGTGGCTGGGTGGGCAGCGGTGGCCGGGAGGCGTTCGGGCTCCAGGCGGCACCCACTTCGGCGAGCCGGTTGACGACGTTGGTGTCGAGCAGGCCGTTGCGGTTGGGCGGGCAGTTGAGGATGAAGGAGGTGTACTTCGGTTCCAGGCCGGCGAGGTGCGACAGGATCGCGGCCTTGCTCATGAGGCCCTCGGTCGGGGTGGAAGGGTGCCAGAACCAGCCGTTGCTGATGGTCTGTCCCTGCATGCCGGCGTAAGTGTTGCCCGCGGGCGCCGTGATGCCCAGCGGCTCCTCGAAGAAGATCGCGTCGCTGAGGAAGGGCTCCACCAGCCCGCCGATGTCGATCATGACGCAGTCCGGCTGCAACTCCTTCACCAGTGAACGGATCCTCTGGTAGGAGACGGCCTGCTGGCCCATCTGCCAGGCGTAACCATCGGTCATGAACATGTCGATGGTGCCGTAGTTGGTGAGCAGCTCGCGAATCTGACCGAGCATGAAGGTCATGTCGCCGGGCTGGATGGCATCGGTGATTTCCAGCCCGGTCACCTTGTGCCGGCTCTCCCATGCCTCGACGCCGAAGGTGCGGTCCCAGATCGAGTAGTAGAACCCGACCTTCAGCCCCTTCGCCCGGAACGCGTCGCAGTACGCCCGCACCACGTCCTGCTTGTAGGAGCTGTTCGCGACGTTCTGGGTGCCGTAGGCGCTCGGCCACAGGGCGAAGCCGTCATGGTGCTTGGTGGTCAGGATGCCGTAACTCATCTTCGCGGCAACCGCCGCATCGGCCCACTGCGCGCAATTGACGCTCGGCGGAGCGAAGAGGGTGGGGCTCTGGTTGGGTTCGGCCCACTCCTGGTTCGTGAACGTGCCCAGGCTGAAGTGGTTGAACATGCCGAACCGCATGTCGACCATCTTGCTCAGGTTGGTCTGCGTGTCAGCGGCGGCCGCCTGCGACAGAAGGCCGGAGAAGCCGGGGACGACCGGCAGGGCGGTCGCGGCGGTCGCCGCACCCGCCGCGCCGAGAAACGTACGGCGAGACATTCTTGATGAGGGCATGGCTCACTCCTGTGGATCGATGGCATGGCTTGCGGTGACGACGTCCCGGATGGCAGTCGACGGCCTGGGCGCCGGGGCACGCACGGATGGCAATGTGCGGTAAATGTGGTCAGGTCGCCCGCTACCCAGGGCGCCTGGCCGGTCGCGCCGACTTCGCCTGGAAGAAGGGCGCGTCGGGGGACGTAGTACCGCTCGAGCGTGGGCCGGCTGCATGGCCAGGTGCGGCCGCCGTCTGTCGGCGGTGTCGGTGAAGTCGGGATGTGTTGGTCACCGTGACGGAGCGGCTTGGGCGCGCAATCCGGTGATGGAGGATGGGAGCGCACTCAGGAAGGCGCCCGGCAAGAGCATTACGGCGCTCCGGGCATCGGGAGCTCCTGCACGGCGAGGGCACGGACGGAGGGCGAAGCCCGCCCTCGGCGGGCCGCCATGCCGGCGAGTCTTCTTCCAGGGCTGATCGGCTCTGACAACGTGTTCTCCTGACTCTCCGCGTGACAACACGCCGTGCTGCGGCTCGGCGACAGGGCTGAACGGAGTGACTGGGCGCCCTCGGACGGCGAGCAGGGGAGAGACCACCCGCAGGGTGTGTTTCGCCGGAGTGAGATCGGATCTATTGAGGAGCTTCAGTGCGGGGTCTGTCTAGGGGATCGACAGGAACTTCGTGCTCACAGGTGGTGACGTACTCAATCCTCGGTGCCAAGCCGCCGAGGCGCAGGGTGCGAAAGTAGCAATAGGTCGGGTGAATAGGAGGGGCTTGGCCCTGTGAACGCATCTCGAGACGTTCGGGTCCTGCTCCTGGGCGACGAACTCGCGGCGCGGCGGGCCGCGGTCGGGGTTGCTGCAAGCCTTTCGCCCGGCGCCCTGTTGCCGTCCACATCTTCGCGAAAGCAGGTGGTCACGGCCTGAGCGTCTTACGGCCGGTGCCCGGGCCCGCCCTGGCGCTGCGGCGAGTACTCCGGGCCGTCGGCGTCGATGCTTTCGAGGCCGCTGGTCAACACACTCTCAGTCATCGCTGGGGATCCTTTTCTTCGTGGTCCCGGTCACCTGCCGACGGCGGCCCGCAGCGGCTCTCACGAGGCGTTCCGGTGGAGGTGCCGACCGGACACCCGGCGGCCAGAAAACGCCGCCCGAACACATCCCGCTCGCAGCAGGGCCGTGAACTGGCCGCGTAACTACCGGGCAGCACCGGAACGGTGTGTGACGTGTGACGTGCCTCACGTCACCCCATTGGTTACGTTGAGGTGACCGGATATCGATGGTGAGTATTGAGGTGCAGCAGGAGAACTCGCCGAAGGAGAGGGGCCGACCATGGGGTGGGCTCATGGCCGCGCTCAGGATCGGCGAGATGTTCGGCAGCATGATGACGGTCACCGAAGGGGCGTTCGCGCTGAAGCCGATCACGGAGCCCACGGCGAACGCCTCGCTGGGCGCCGCATGTCTACTTCAACGGCGTCGACCTGCTGCCGATCGAGGGCGCGCATTGCGGCATCTGGCTCTCCTCGACCGGCCGGCAGGTCGAGGACGAATTCTGGGGCAGTGCCTGAGGAGCAGGTCTGCCGAAACCTGCCGCGCGTCGTTGATCCATCTCGAGTCGCGCACGTCGCGCCTCGCATTCCACCCGTAACGTCAGTCGTACTGCCTCCATCCCAGAGGCGTGAGGAGTGTTGTCATGACCAGCAAGAACGTCGACATCGCGCGTGAGTACTTTCAGGCCGTCCAGAAGGGTGACCTGGCCAAGGTGGGCGAGCTTCTGGATGAGGAGATCGTCTGGCATCAGCCGGGCGCCAACAAGTTTTCCGGTGAGCGCAAGGGGCGCGACGCCGTCTTCGCGATGCTCGGCGGGATGATGGAGGTCAGCCAGGGCTCCTTCGCCATCGACGCGATCCACGCTCTCATGAGCAACGGCGACACGGTGGCCGCCTCGATCCACTTCGCCGGGCGGCGCGAGGACGTGTCCATGAGCATGGACGGCGTGGATGTCCTGCGCCTCAAGGACGGCAAGATCGTCGAGATGTGGCTGTTCTCCGGGGACCAGGACGCCGAGGACGCCTTCTGGGGACGGTAGGCCGCCCGCACCCTCCCCAGGCGAAAGTCGTCCGGCAGACTCCGGCCGCGCGGGCAGCGGCATGCGCCACGGGCCGATGAATCCGCTGTCGACGATCAGGATCCGCCCTGTCTGAACAGCTCGACGAGCTGCGGGACGAACACGCTGGGGACGCCGTCCCCCTGGATGATGCCGCGCAGGCTGCGCCCGAACATGTACCACGGTGATCGTCGTGCAGCCGGCGACGACGGACGCCACGGGGGGTAGCGAGTTCAGGACGCCGCACCGTCGGGTCCACCTCCGCGACGTTTCGCCAACCCGCTATCTCTGGTGACAGGCCACGGTCACTGGCGGGCGTCGTAGCTCTCGCGTGCCGCGAGTACCTCGGTGAAGTGATCCTCGGCCCAGAGGGCGAGTGCCTGAATCGGGGCGTACAGAGTGCGCCCCAATGCGGTCAACTCGTACTCGACCCGGGGCGGAACCTCGCTGTACACGTGCCGGGTGACGAGCCCGTCGCGTTCCAGGTCCCGGAGCGTCTCGGTGAGGACCTTGGCGCTGATGCCGTCGACGCTGGTCCGCAGGTCGCGGAAGCGCATGGGGCCTGCGCTGAGCGCGATGACCACCATGGCCGTCCACTTGTTGGCAATGCGGGCGAGCGAGGTGCGGGACGGGCAGGTCGCCGTCATGACATCGAAGGCCGGGAACTGCGGCATGTGAACGCCCTCATTGGTTGTGTCGAGGCGACTATTACCGGTGGTGAGTGTAAGGGCCCGGGTAGGCAGCATCTTCACCGAGGACGTCGTCTGGCGCCAGCCCGGCCCCCACCCCTTCTTCGGCAGCGCCCCTGCAGGGCCTCCGGGGCGACTCGGGCGTGGCCCATTGGTCCACGCGGCCGCGCGAAGGCGACCCTGGAGCCACCCGGCCTGTCAGCCCGGGCAAGTGCGCCGAGTGCACGGCAGGCGGTACATGGGGCTGTTCGGCGTCCGACGCCAACGCGTATGTGGCGACGGCGAGTTGATTATTGATGCCCGTTAAGAACGTCAGTTGTCAGTTGTGCCTCATCTATTGCTAGTCAAGGAGTTCTTGTGAGTGCTGTCCTCGGCAAGTCCCGCAGCGTCGCCGTGTGCGCTGCCATCGTGTGCGGCGTCTTCGGAGCCGTGTTCTTCCCGGCGCAGGAGGCCGAGGCGATCAACGTACGCCCCTCGGTTTCCTGCCCCTCTGGTGCGACCTGGAACGGTTCTGCCTGCGTCCGCTGACCTCGATCGCCCAAGGCTCCATGCTCTCGGCCCACGTGTGGGGCGCTGCTTCTTCTACGGCACCCAGTCCGTGTACGGGCTGGGTGCCGTACACCAATGTGCCGGTGGCGCGGTCTCGTTACCGAGGTCGCATGGCTTCCCCTCGAGATCCTCGAACGCGTCCTCAAGAGCCGCGAAGTCGGCGAGGGATGCTGCGCGGCGGAGCCGGGGCTGGATCCAGCAGGCGGCAGTGCGGCTGGCACCTGGGTTTTCCGCAGCCCTCGGATGTGCTGCCTGCCCTGATGGAAGGCGTGGTGGGTCATCCGTGCCGGGGACCTGAGGGTGCGCGAAGCCGCGCCCCGGCGCGGGTCTCGTGGACCGTCGGCGGGGCGGGGCGGCCGAACTCAGTCGGCGGTGGTCTGGGTGCGGCGGGCGTAGGCGCGGGCGGCGCGGGCGCGGTCGCCGCAGCGGGTGGAGCACCAGTGGCGGCGTCCGTGGCGGAGCAGGTAGCGGTTGCAGGGTGGGGATCCGCAGGCGGTGAGGCGTTCGGCGTCGGGGGACGTGAGGAGGTCGGCGGCGTCGGCGGCGAGGGTGGCCAGGGCGTGGTCGACGATCTGGGTGGTGGGGTGGGGGGTGGTGCGGTAGGGGCCGCTCTTGTCGTCCCACTGCAGCAGCGGAGCTGTAGGGACGCGGGTCATGGCGTCATTGATGGCCGTGACGGCGGCAGGGAGGGCGGGGAGCCCTGCGGTGCGGGCGGCGAACAGCGACCTGATCTGTTCGCGCAGCGAGCGCAGCTGTGACGCACACATGTCCAGCATGCCGGCGTCGACCGGCGCAAGACCGCGCTCCGTCAGCCACGCGTTGGTCTGCGCAGGAGTCCCCAAGCGGTCGACCGTGTGCCCGCCGGGCATTGCCATCGCGCTGTTGACGAGGGCGAGGGACAGGTGCTCTTCCTCCCCCTGTGCGGGCGGCAGGGCGGACTCTTCGATCACGGTCTCTTCCATGCCTCTCATGGTACGGCTTGCATGCTTCCGTGAGAAACCGCTACGGTCGTCTCACGGTTCAAGCGATAACTATCCGTGAGGTGTTCTTTTCGTGTCTTCGCCCTCCGCAGTGACCGACCAGTTCGCGGTCCGCGTCTTCGGCGGCCCGACCGCCCTCTTCGAGTACGGCGGTCTGCGTTTCCTGACCGACCCGACCTTCGATGGTCCCGGTGACTTTCAGGCGCCCGCCGTGGTCCTGACCAAGACGGCCCCTTCTGCCGGTGACCCCGCCGACCTCGGCCCCATCGACGTGGTTCTCCTCTCGCACGACGAGCACGCCGACAACCTCGACACCTCCGGCCGGGCCCTGCTCGCCGACGTTCCCCTCACCCTCACCACGCCCAGCGGCGGACACCGCCTCGGCGAGAAGGCCACGGGCCTGGCGGACTGGGAGTCCATTGAGCTCGACCGCCCCGACGGCGGCACGGTCACCGTCACCGGCGTGCCCGCCATCCACGGCCCCGGCCCGCGCGAGGAGGTCGAGCCGATCTGCGGCGAGGTCGTCGGCTTCGTCCTGACCGGGGAAGGTCTGCCCACCGTCTACGTCAGCGGCGACAACGCCTCTCTCGACGCGGTCAAGGAGATCGCTGAGCGCTTCGCCGAGGTGGACACCGCCATCCTGTTCGCCGGTGCGCCGCGCTTTGCCGGGGTTTTCGACGGGAAGGTGATCGTCCTGGACAGTGCCATGGCGGCCGAAGCTGCCCAGCTCCTCGGCGCCCGCCGTGTGGTGCCCGTCCACTACGACAGCTGGGCCCACTTCACGGAGGGCCGCAAGGAGCTGGCAGCCGCGTTCTCCTCCGCCGACCTGGCCGACTGTCTGGACTGGGGCCGGCGCCCCTGAGCCGGATGGCAGAGACCACCACGGCGCTCACGGCATGCTTCCCGCAGTCCGGGCCTTCGGGGGCAGTGGAGCAGCCATCAGTGCTCAGCACATGGTCTTGAACGAGTAGCGGGTCCCGGCGTGATGCCGGGGCCCGCTCGCTCCCGCAGCCGGCAATCCGCTGTGCGGGAAGCCTGGTCACTTTCTGCTGACAGGCGCAGCCACCCTTACTGGTCCGCTGGGTATTCCGTCCACCGTGCCCGCTGCGGACTTGTCCCCAGTCATACGACTGCTTTCTTGAACGGATGCAAGATGCATGATGTCGACGTTGTCGTAGTGGGCGCCGGCCTGGCAGGTCTGAGTGCAGCGCGCAAGCTGGTCGCCGCCGGCAAGTCCGTGACGGTACTGGAGGCTCGCGACCGGGTTGCCGGTCGCAACCTCGGTGGGTTCCTCAGCAACGGGGTGAGCCCGTGGAGATGGGCGGCCAGTGGGTCGCCCCGACTCAGGACCTGCTGCTTGAGCTGATCGAGGAACTGGGCCTGTAGACCTTCCCCACCTTCGACGAGGGCGAGGCGCTGACCGTCATCGACGGCGACATCGTCCGGTACGGAGACGAGAGCTTCTTCGGCCTGCCCTCAGAATCGGCCGCGGAAGTCGTCCGGCTGTGGGAGCAGATGGAGACGCTGGCGTCCAAGGTGGCGACGGAGGCACCGTGGGAGACCGAGGGCGCCGAGGATCTGGACCGGCAGACGCTGGACAGCTGGCTGGTCGCGAACACCCAGGACAGCATCGCGCGACGGTTCTTCCGACACTTGGTACCGGCATTGTTCTCCGCGGAGTCCCCCGAACTCTCGCTGCTCCACTTCCTCTTCTACGTCAAGTCAGGCACCCGCCTGAAGACGCTCGTAGCCATCGCCGGCGGTGCCCAGGAGGCCCGTGTGGTCGGCGGGACCCACCAGATCTCCGAGCGGATGGGCGCGGAGCTGGGCGACAGAGTTCGTCTCAACACCGTGGTCCGGACCATCCGCCACGACGAGAACGGCACGGTGGTCGAGTACGAGGGCGGTAGCGTCACGCCCGGCGGGTGGTCGTCGCCGTCCCGCAGACCTTGGCCGGCCGGATCCGATTTGCTCACCCTCGCTCTCATCCTGCTCGGCATCGGCTGGAACCTCGGCCTCGTCAGCGGCACCACCATCATCACCAACGCCGTCCCCCTGGCCACGCGAGCCAAGACCCAAGGCACGGTCGACGTCGCCATCGCCGGGGCCACCGGCGGCATGACCTCCGGGATCGTCGTCACCGCAGCCAGCTACCCCCTCCTCGCCCTCACCGGCGCCGCCTTCGCACTCGCTCTCCTCCCCGCAGTCATCGCCACCGCCCAGAAAAGCTCACCCAGCACACCTTCCCCGGAACGCCGGTAGACCAGCACCGAAGCGTCAGCCCGCCCAGGCATTCCGCAGTGCGTGAACCGCCACGCGCTGGAGCGCTCCGACGCGTTGGCGGCCGGCCTTGCACAGGCCCAAAGGCGGAGGCGACTGAACACCGCGACGGGCCGATTCAGTTCAACTCGCTGAACTTGACAGAGAAGACGAAGTGGGCCGCCCACTCCTTCGGCGCCCGGGCCGCCCCGGCGGTTCTCAGAGGGTGTGGCTCTGTGGTGGATCGTTCCCGGTCGACTCGCGGAGGTGTCCGGTATTGGACGTGATGGACGATGGGATGCGGGTGGTTGAGGCCCCGGATCGGTTCCTGAGGGAGATGAGGCTGGCGCGAGGGCGCGCCGTCTGCGAGCTCTCCGGCATGGTGACCGAAGCCGACTGGTACCAGTGGAGTGTCGAGGACCTCAGGCCGTACGCGGACACAGGGCTGGGCCTTCGGTCCACGGCAGCTGATGTTCGGCTCCGACTTGCCCGTCTGCCGGCTGGCCGCCACCTACGCCGAAGTCGCCGGCGCACAGGAGCTGACGTCAGCACTCCATCCTGCCGAACACCGCGAGGTCTTCGCCGGAACCGCGCTGCGGACCTACGGACTGACCGTCACTAGCCCCCCGGCCGCTCAGTAAGCACCATGCGCATACTGCCGCCAACAGCGGCTCGGCGCTCTCCAGCAGAGGCGGACCGATGTCTTGTTGTGATGTGCGTCACGTCTGGTCATTGGTTACGTTGAGGTGCCTGACCGCCTCACGCCACCATTCTCCGTGCGTCACGAGGATGGAGGCATGATGCCGATCTACGCGGATTCTCGCACCGTCGGGCAGCCCGTGCCGACGCGGGCCGCCGAAGCCGCCGCGTGCTCCAAGCGTTCGCCCTGACCGTCGCGCCCCCGCTGCTTCTCGCCGGAGCGCTGATCGACGCCGGCGCCTTCACGGCTTTCGACCATGTCCGCCGTCGCCCCGGCTCCGGGCCGGCGCAGATAGCAGCGACACGGAAAACGATGTCCCACCTCCCCACCTGTACCCGGAGTGCCAGTGAACGTCTCCCTTACTGTCTGGCTACTGACAGTCGTAGCCCTGTGCGTGCTGGTGGCCGTCGACTTCTTCGTCGGCCGCAAGCCGCACGACGTGTCCATCAAGGAAGCCGGGACGTGGACGGTGGTGTGGGTCGTCCTGGCCGTCCTGTTCGGCGCGGGGCTCTGGTACTTCGGCGGGAGCGGGCCCACGGGTGAGTTCTTCGCCGGGTACATCACCGAGAAGTCGCTCAGTGTCGACAACCTCTTCGTCTTCGTCCTGATCATGGGCAAGTTCGCGGTGCCCTCGCAGTACCAGCAGCGGGTGCTGATGATCGGCGTGCTGATGGCTCTGGTGTTGCGGGCCGTGTTCATCGCGGCCGGGGCGGCGATCATCTCCGCCTTCTCCTGGGTGTTCTACATCTTCGGCGCGTTCCTGATCTGGACCGCCTGGAAGCTGGTCCAGGACGCCCGCAAGCAGGACCACGAGGAGGAGTACCAGGAGAACAAGCTGCTGAAGATGGCGGAGGAGCGCTTCGGGGTGGCCGACCGCTACCACGGCACCAAGCTGTTCATCACCGAGAACGGCAAGCGGATCATGACGCCGATGCTGGTCGTGATGCTCGCCATCGGCTCCACCGACGTGCTGTTCGCCCTCGACTCCATCCCCGCCATCTACGGCCTGACGCAGGACCCGTACATCGTGTTCACCGCGAACGCCTTCGCCCTCATGGGCCTGCGCCAGCTGTACTTCCTCATCGGCGGCCTGCTGAAGAAGCTGGTCCACCTCTCCTACGGACTGTCGATCATCCTCGGCTTCATCGGCGTGAAGCTGGTGCTGCACGCCCTGCACGAGTCGGGCGTCCACGTCCCCGAGATCAGCATCCCCTTCTCGCTGAGCTTCATCGTGCTCGTCCTGACAGTCACCACCGTCACCAGCCTGCGCGCTTCAAAGAAGCCGGCGGCGGCGGAGGCTGGATAGAGGGCTGACGCATCACCGCGGCATCAGAGCGAACAGATCGCGCGTCATCGCATCCGCCTTGGTGATCAGCCGGTGGACGAGGGCACCCCAGAAATATGTTAAATCGTGGCAAGTTGTGACTCGGCCTGCCTGGTATCCAGTCGGACGATACGCTCAGGAGGAAGAAGCGATGGCGCACGACGAGGTGACGGGCGGGGACCAATGGGCCGGGGTCCCGGGCGCACGAGGTGCGCACCCGGCGGATCCGCCGCTGGCCATCCAGGTGCACGGAGCGAAGGTCCACAACCTGAAGAACGTCGACGTGACGGTGCCGCTGCGCCAACTCGTCGCGGTGGCAGGGGTGTCCGGCTCCGGGAAGTCGTCGTTGGCGATGGGGGTGCTGTACGCGGAGGGCTCTCGGCGCTACATCGAGGCGCTGTCCACGTACACCCGCCGACGTATGGCGCAGGCACCGCGTGCGTCGGTGGACAGCGTCGAGCACGTGCCCGCGGCCCTCGCCTTGCGGCAGCGGCCCGGGGTGCCTGGGGTGCGCAGCACGTTCGGCACGTCGACCGAGCTGCTCAACGTGCTGCGTCTGCTGTTCTCCCGGCTGGGGTCACACCTGTGCCCCAACGGCCACCGGCAGGACCCGACCATCGACGTGGCCGCGGGACTGGACCTGACCTGCACGGTGTGCCAGGTGACGTTCTACCCACCGGGCGCGGAGTCGCTGGCCTTCAACTCGGACGGCGCATGCCCGCAGTGCACCGGTGCCGGCACGGTCCGGGAAGTCGACGAAGCGGCTCTCGTCCCCGAGCCGCAACGCACCATCGCCGAGGGGGCGGTGGCTCCGTGGTCGATGTTCGGGTTGACGGTGATGCCGCAGGTCGTCGCCGAGTTCGGGGTGCGCACCGACGTGCCTTACGCGGAACTGACCGCACGCGAGCGAGACATCGTCATGCACGGCCCCGCGGAGCAGCGGCACATCAGTGTCCGGTCCAAGAACGGCAAGTTCTTCGAGTTGGACTTCACTTACCGCAACGCCCGCCGGGCCGTCGAGGAGGCCCTGAACAAGGCCACCACCGAACGTGGCCTGAACCGTGTGAACAGGTTCATCAGCGCTCAGGTGTGTCCGGCCTGCCACGGCACCCGGCTCAGCGAGCAGGCCCGCGCCACCCTCGTCGACGACATCAACCTCGCCGAAGCCACCGCGAAGACACTCCACGAACTCACCGCGTGGGCCCCCACCCTCGTAGACAGTCTGCCATCCGAGATGCGGCCGATGGCACGGAACATCGTCGCCACCCTGCTGGAGACCGCCCGCCGCCTGCTCGAACTCGGCCTCGGCTACCTTGCCCTGGACCGGGCGAGCTCCACCCTGTCGACCGGCGAGCGGCAACGCGTCCAGCTGGCCCGCGCCGTACGCAACCAGACCACCGGCGTGCTCTACGTCCTCGACGAACCCTCCATCGGCCTGCACCCTTCGAACGTGGACGGCCTGCTCGGCGTCATGCGCGACCTGCTCCGCGACGGCAACTCCGTTGTCCTCGTCGACCACGACGTCCAAGTCCTGCGCGAAGCCGACTGGCTCATCGAGATCGGCCCCGGCTCCGGCACCGAGGGCGGGACCGTCCTGGCCACCGGCGACGTCACCACGCTTGGCAAGGACCCCAACTCCCTGATCGGTGGATTCCTCACCGGCAGCGAACCCGTCCTCGTACGCCAACGGGCCGACCGTGACACGATGTTCGAACAAGGCCGCATCCACCTCTCCACCCGGCCCCTGCACACCGTGCACGCTCTGGACGTCGACATCCCCCGGGGCCGCGTGACCGCCGTGACCGGTGTGTCCGGATCGGGTAAGACCACGCTGATCCTCGAAAGCCTGGTCCCCGCGCTCCAGGCGAAAGGCGCGGGCACACCGCTGCCTGACCATGTGGCCGCGGTGGACGCGCAGGCGGTCACCCGGGTGAACACGGTCGACGCCACCCCCATCGGCGTCAACGTCCGCTCCACCGTCGCCACCTACAGCGGTATCCTCGACGACCTGCGCCGCGCCTACGCCGCCACCGACGCGGCCATGCAGCGCGGGCTCACCGCCGCAGACTTCTCCTACAACACCGGCTCCCTGCGCTGTCCTCGTTGCGAAGGTACCGGCCAGGTCTCCCTCGACGTCCAGTTCCTGCCCGATGTCGACATCGCCTGCCCCGCATGTGACGGCACCCGGTACGCCCCCGCAGCCGCCGACATCCTCCGCCCGGCCCCCGGAAACCCGGACGACGGAGTCTCCTCGCCCGGACTGCTTGCCCTCACCGTCAGGCAGGCGATCGAGCAGGTCGGAGACATCCGCCGTGTGAGAACCCGGCTCCAGGCCCTCATCGATCTCGGACTCGGATATCTCACCCTCGGCGAGGACACCCCGGCCCTCTCCGGCGGCGAGGCGCAGCGGCTGAAGCTCGCCACCGAGCTGACCAGGAACCAGTCCGACACCCTCTTCGTCCTGGACGAACCCAGCGTCGGCCTCCATCCCCTCGACATCCGCACGCTCCTGGACGTCCTCCAGCGACTGGTCGACAACGGCGCCACCGTCATCGTCATCGAACACGACCTGGACATGATCGCCAACGCGGACTACGTCATCGACATGGGCCCCGGAGGCGGCACTGCCGGCGGCACTATCGTCGCCACGGGAACACCCGAAGACCTTGCACATGATCCGTACAGCGTCACCGCCCGCTATCTGAGCCACCATCTGCACCCGACGCAGAGGTAAACCGAGCAGAGTCGACCTCTGGCTGCCGGGCTCGGCCTCTTTGCTCACCGGACCCGTCCAGCAGGGAGGGTTCTGCGGTCCGATGGTGCTGAGGCGGCGCTTCAACGAGGCCGGCTACACCCTTTCGGCTGGCGGAGGCCGTGATGGTCACCTCGGTTTCGGTACTGCGGGAGGAGTTGGCGAGGAGGGGCAACTCCTCCCTGTTCCGCACCTGCGCGGGCTCAGAACAGTGTGTTGGTCAGCCCTGGTCATTCACCTCACCGCCGCTGACCCCAATTAGCTTGCTCTGGATGCTGACTTACCTGATGAGTCATCAGGTAAGTCAGCATCCGGTCAGCATTGGACCGGGACAGCCTTCCGTAGATGCTCTTGGTCGACGGCTTCGCAGCAGCTTGTTTCGCGCAGATCGCGCAGGTGAGAAGCCTGCTCGCCACGGCGCACGATGTTGTGAAAGGTCTTCGGGTCGAAGGCATGCCGATGTACAGTGAACGACGCCCCTGACCTGCAGGAAGCTGGCGGGGAGCTGTCTTCTAGGAGTCCAAAGTGCTGCGTACTCTGTTCAAGTCCAAGATCCACCGCGCCACCGTCACCCAGGCCGACCTGCACTACGTCGGGTCCGTGACCATCGACGCCGATCTGCTCGACGCCGCCGACCTGCTGCCCGGCGAGCTGGTGCACATCGTCGACATCACCAACGGCGCCCGTCTGGAGACGTACGTCATCGAGGGCGAGCGCGGCTCGGGGGTCGTCGGGATCAACGGTGCGGCGGCCCATCTCGTCCATCCCGGGGATCTGGTGATCATCATCAGTTACGCTCAGGTCTCCGACGCCGAGGCCCGCGCCCTGGAGCCCAGGGTCGTGCACGTGGACCGTGACAACCGGATCGTGGCGCTCGGCGCGGACGCGTCCGAGCCGGTGCCGGGTTCGGACCAGCGGCGCAGCCCGCAGGCCGTCACCGTCTGAGGCCACGAGGCGGCCGCCCGGCGTCCCGACCGCACGCGAGGAGTGCCATGAGCGACGTACAGATCCGTGACGACCGGGCGGCAGGCCGGCTGGAGGCCTTCGCCGGGGACGAACTGGCCGGCCATATCCAGTACTTCGTCCTCGACTCCCCGCGGCGGGCGCTCGTCCCGGTGCACACGATCGTCGAGCCCGCGCACGAGGGGCACGGCGTCGCGGGCTCGCTGGCGCGGGAGCTGTACGGCATCGCGGCCCGCGAGGACGCCGTGGTCGCGCCCCTGTGCCCGTACGTCGTCAAGTGGGCCGAACGTCACCCCGAGGAGGCACCGGCGGCCGACCCGGAGCTGCTGCGGGCGGCCAAGGACTGGCTCGTCGCCCACCCCGAGGGGTTCTGAGAGGCCCGCTGACGAGGCGGTCACGGCCGACGAAACGAATCGGGGCTGACGAGGCGGTCGGGGTTGGCGAGGCCGTCGGGGCTGACGAGGCGGTCGGGGCTGACGAGGCGGTCACCGCAGGCTCGGCCGACGAGGTGACTGGCCGTGCGGGCGGCGGGTACCCGTGGCAGATGTCCATGGCCGACGTACCCACTGGCTGGAGGACGCGATGACGCACCCAGACCCGGACCCCGTGAAGCCCGGCCCCACCCCGGGCCCGGGCCCCGACCGCCCGCAGCCCACCCCGCCGACCCCCTTCCCGGACCCGGTCCCCACCCCTGAACCGGAGCCGGTCCCCGAACCGGACCCGGTCCCCAGGCCCCCGGGCCCCGACCCGGTCCCGGGCGAACCGAAACCGGGACCACTGTCGTAGGGGGTGTGGCGGACAAGAGGATGTGGCCCGGCGCGCACTTGTCCACGCCGGGCCACATCGCCCAACCTCAGGGGGACTAGGAACCGCGCGACCAGCCATGAACGACCCGCGCCGCCGGCCGATCACCACCCCCACCCCCTCAGGAGCGACCCTCAGGCCTCCACCTCGGACCGCCCCTGCCCCCACAGCGTGTGGAACGACCCCTCCCGGTCCACCCTCCGGTACGTGTGCGCCCCGAAGAAGTCCCGCTGCCCCTGCGTGAGCGCCGCGGGCAGCCGCTCGGCACGCAGCGCGTCGTAGTACGCCAGCGCCGCGGCGAACCCGGGCGTGGGCACGCCCTGCCGGGTCGCGGCGATCAGCACCTCACGCCAGTCGTCCTGCGCCGCCGCGATCTCCTGGGCGAACGTCTCGTCGGAGAGCAGGCTCGGCAGGTCGGGCCGCGCGTCGTACGCCGCGCGGATCCGGTCGAGGAAGGCCGCCCGGATGATGCAGCCGCCACGCCAGATCGAGGCGACCTTGCCCAGGTCGATGTTCCAGTCGTACTCGTCGCGGGCCGCGTCGATCTCGTGGAAGCCCTGGGTGTACGACACGATCTTGGAGGCGTACAGCGCCTGCTCGACCCGGTCGGCGAAGGCCCCGGCCTCGGCCGCGCTCAGCGGCGTCGCCTTCGGCCCCGCCAGCGAACGCGAGGCCTCGCGCAGCGCGGCGTGACCCGACAGGGACCGGGCGAAGACGGCCTCGGCGATACCGGACACCGGGACGCCCAGGTCCAGCGCGATCTGCACGGTCCAGCGACCGGTGCCCTTCTGCTCCGCCTGGTCGACGACCACGTCCACGAACGGCTTGCCGGTCGCCTCGTCCACGTGCGCCAGCACCTCGGCCGTGATCTCGATCAGATACGAGTCGAGCCGCCCGGTGTTCCAGGTGCGGAAGATCTCCGCGATCTGAGCGGGGGTGTAGCCGGCCACGTCGCGCAGCAGCTGGTACGCCTCGCCGATCAGCTGCATGTCGGCGTACTCGATGCCGTTGTGGACCATCTTCACGAAGTGCCCGGCGCCGTCCGGGCCCACGTGCGTCACACAGGGCGCGCCGTCGGCGGCCTTCGCGGAGATCTTCTCCAGCATCGGACCGAGGGAGTCGTACGACTCGGCCGGGCCGCCCGGCATGATGCTGGGCCCGTTGAGCGCGCCCTCCTCGCCGCCGGAGATGCCCGCGCCGACGAAGTGGATGCCCTGCTCGCGCAGCGCGGCCTCACGGCGGCGGGTGTCGGCGAAGTGCGCGTTGCCGCCGTCGATGATCATGTCGCCGGGCTCCAGGAGCGGTGCGAACTCCTCGATCACCGCGTCCGTCGGACCGCCCGCCTTCACCATCACGACCAGGCGCCGGGGCCGCTCCAGCGCCTGCACGAACTCCTTGGCGGTCTCGGTCGCGATGAAGTCGCCCTCGTGCCCGTGCTCCTTGATCAGCGCGTGGGTCTTGGCCGCGGAGCGGTTGTGGACGGCGACCGTGTAGCCGTTGCGCGCGAAGTTGCGGGCGAGGTTGCTCCCCATCACCGCGAGGCCCGTGACGCCGATCTGGGCTGAAGTGCTCATACGGTTGGCTCCTATGGATCCTGATATCGGTGGTGCCGTTCCTGCCCGCCAGTATTGTCCTTCCGGCCATCCTGACGTGCACCGGCCCCGTCCGCGCTGCGCGGCCTGCCGGGCTTGAGTACGCAGGAAGGGCCCCACCTGCCTCAATGGGGCGCGCAACCCGGTGAATTGTGCGCCGTCCTCAGTCACTCGCGCGCCGGACGGGGGAACTTACGCGCCGGAGCAGGTCGCTTACCCGCCACTCGCGGGACTGGAGCGGCTGAATTTTCGTCTTGTCCTGGCCGGTTCGTGGCGCTTACTTTTGCGGCTCATGGCATAGGCGAGGGGGCTTCTCCATGGCCGTACGCGGTCGGCACCGGCGGTACCAACCGAACAGGATCAACCGCGCCTCACTCACCGTCACGGCGGGCGGTGCGGGGATGGCGCTTCCGCTGATCGGCACCGGGGTCGCGGAGGCGGCCGACGTCGAGACGTGGGACAAGGTCGCGGCCTGTGAGTCCACCAACGACTGGAACATCAACAGCGGGAACGGCTACTACGGCGGCCTCCAGTTCACCCAGTCCACCTGGGAGGCCTACGGCGGCACGGCCTACGCCGCCCGCGCGGACCTGGCCACCAAGGCCCAGCAGATCGCGATCGCCGAGAAGGTCCTCGACGGACAGGGCCCCGACGCCTGGCCCGTCTGCTCGGAGCGCGCGGGCCTCACGATCGACGACGTGAAGCCGCAGACCACGCCCCAGTCACAGGCCGGCAAGGTCGAGATGTACACGGTGATCCGGGGCGACACTCTCTCCGAGATCGCCGACTCCCAGGACGTCAGGGGCGGCTGGCGCAAGCTCTACGAGGTCAACCGCAGGACCATAGGCTCCGATCCGGACGTGATAGTCCCCGGACAGCGGCTGAGCCTGGACACGGCGGGCCAGAAGAAGGAACAGAAAAAGGTCCAGAAGGAAGAGAAGAAGGAACAGAAGAAAGAGCAGAAGAAAGAACAGAAGAAGGTCCAGAAAGAGCAGAAGGGGCAGAAGGAGCAGGCCTCCGAGCGGCGGCAGCAGCCGGCGTCCTTCGTCGCCCCGGTCAGCGCCTCCCTCGGCACGCCCTATCGTGCCTCCGGCTCGTCCTGGTCGAAGGGTTACCACACGGGCGTCGACTTTCCCGTGGCCACCGGCAGCGCCGTGAAGTCCGTCGCCGCGGGGGAGGTCGTGACCTCGGGCTGGGGCGGCTCCTTCGGCTACCAGGTGGTGATCCGCCACGCCGACGGCCGGTACACCCAGTACGCCCATCTGTCGGCGATCTCCGTGAAGGCCGGCCAGAACGTGAGCGCGGGACAGCGCATCGGCCGCTCCGGCTCCACGGGCAACAGCTCGGGCCCGCATCTGCACTTCGAGGTGCGGACGGGGCCCGGCTTCGGCAGCGACATCGATCCCATCGCCTACCTGCGGGCGGGCGGGGTCCACATCTGAACGCGAGGCGGGAGGCCCGCGCTCCGGGCCTCCCGCACATGACTCCACGCTGTGGCGTGGGCTCCGCACGGTCGCGACGCCGACTCAGGACTCCGCACTGTGGCGACGCCGGCCCAGGACTTCACAGGTCGGGACGCCGGCTCAGGACTCCACGCGGTCGCGATGCCGGTCATGCAGCGCCCGTGGCACGTACAGCTCGCCGTGGAACGGTCGCAGCAGCAGTCCGGCCGGAGCGTCGTCCGCGTCCGCTGCGCTCCTCCCCAGGAACGGGGCCGGTACGACCACCCGCTTGTCCAGGCCGATCGCGTCGTCGGCGCCCGGAACCCCGGCGGACTGCCGGGGCAGCCCCGCCAGCAGCTCCCGCAGGGCCAGGGACTCCCGGTCGCCGGCCGTGACCGTGACGTCCTCTTCGGCCCGCTGCGTCTCGGCCTCGTCGCCGAGGCGTTCGGTGGTCAGCAGGATCAGACCGCCCGCCGCGACGACCCCGCAGCCCAGCGCGAGGACGGTGCCGATCGTGCCGTAGCGGAACGTCTCGCCGAACATCGTGATGCCGACCGCGGCCGCCACCACCGGGTTCACCACGGTCAGCGTGGCGAGCGGGGCCGCGAGGCCGCCGCCCCGGTAGGAGGCCTGGGACAGCAGCAGACCGGCCGTCGCGAAGACACCTATGACCGCGAGGGTGGGCAGGTCGGAGAGTGCCATGCCGTCCGTCCAGTCGACCGCCACCGTCTTCGTGAACACCGAGGACATGCCGAACGCGACACCGGAGGCGACCGCCAGCAGGATGCTGCGCACCGCCGGGTGCCGGTGTGCCGCCCGGCCCGCCACCATCAGCGCGGCCACCGCGCCGGCACTGGTCACGCCCACGACCACCCGCTGGACGGTGTCCAGCGACTGCACATCGGCCGAGCCGACCAGGGAGAGCAGGCCCGCCAGACCGACCGTCGCCATGATCGCGCCCCGCCAGGCCGTCGCCCCCGCCCTGCGACCGACGAACAGCGCCGCCATGGGCAGGGCGAAGACGATGGTCAGCGCGCCCAGCGGCTGCACCAGGCTCAGCGGCCCGAACGCCAGGGCCACCACATGCAGCACCCCGCCCAGGCCGTTCAACCCGACGGCGGCCCACCAGACCGGCCGGCGCAGCGGCGCGTAGGACGGACCGGGAGTGGACACCGCCACACGCTCCTGGACGATCGCCCCGCCCGCGTACGCCACGGCGGAGACGAACGACAGCAGCACGGACAACGCGAGGGCGCTCATGAGCGGCTCCTCAGCGTGGCGCGGGGGCTCTCGGCCCGCCGCGGCGAACGGTCGGCTTTCATGGTGCCTACGATGCCTCGGCCGCGCCTCCGCGTCGTCGTACCAGAGCACTCAATGAGTCCTACTGCCGATGGAGTACGACAGGCGTACGGTCATACCCTGGGCGGGGGACACGGAGTGCAGGCCTCCGGACGAATGCGGCTCCCGGGCCCTGGTACTACTCGTTCTCGTGGATCACGACCCCGGCCTCACCGACCTCTCCGCCCTCGGCGGCTTCTTCGTACTACGCACGGGCGAACCGCCGCACGGCCCGCTGCCCACCCTCGCGGAGGCCTACGCGGCACGGGATGCCGATGTGGAAAGGGAGGTTTACGCGAATCCCGTAATTTTCCGTGTCCGGAAGGTCGCGCGAAGTGTGCGGGCGCCGGAGCCGCGTGTGGCCGCCTCCATCGCCCATCTCGGCTTCGCCGCGCGCCTGTGGTCGGTGGCCCTCGGGGCGGCCGCGCTGTACGACCGCGTACCGGACCTCGATCCGCGCCTCCTGCGCTGGGACGCGGACGCGAGCGCGCCCGACGAGCTGTGGCTGACCGACGTACGGAGCCTGCCCGCCGAGCGGATCGGCGAGGTCGTACGGGACGGCCATCTCGTACCGCTGGCAGCGGCTCTGCGCGCACAACTCCCCCTCTCCAACCGCCTGTTGTGGGGGAATGCCGCATCCGCGCTCATGGGCGCCGTACGCCTGCTCGACCGATGGGCCCTCGTCAACGGCCGTGCGGAGGTAGCGAGTCGGGCCCGCTCACTCGCCGCCGAGCTGTTCGCGCACCCCGGCCTGGCCGGCACGCTCGACCCGGTGACGCACCGCCGCCGCAGCTGCTGCCTGTACTACCGGCTGCCCGGCGGCGGCCTGTGCGGTGACTGCTGTTTCGACCGGCCGCCCGGCACGCGACCCCGCCGTGATCCTCACCCCGGCTGACCGTGGGCACGCCACCGAGCTACATCGCGGTCTTCCCCAACTGACCCTTGTGGGTGACCATGTGGGAACCAGCCGCTGAGACAGGGGGTTCCGGGTGCGAGTCGGCCTGCTGACCCGGGAGTATCCGCCGGACGTCTACGGTGGCGCGGGCGTCCACGTCGAGTTCCTGGCCCATGAGTTGAGGTCCCTCGTCGATCTGGACGTGCACTGCTGGGGCGAGGGAGCGGGCGGCGGTGTCGTACGCCACCGGCCCTGGTCCGCGCTCGACGGCGCCAACGACGCGCTGCGCACCTTCTCCGTGGACCTCTCCATCGCCGCCGGACTCGAAGGCCGCGACCTGGTCCACTCGCACACCTGGTACGCCAACCTCGCGGGCCACTTCGGCAAGCTGCTGCACGGCATCCCGCATGTGATGACCGCCCACTCGCTGGAACCGCTGCGCCCCTGGAAGGCAGAGCAGCTGGGCGGCGGCTACGCCCTGTCCAGCTGGGCCGAGCGCACCGCCGTCGAGTCCGCCGACGCGGTGATCGCCGTCTCCGGCGCCATGCGCGACGACATCCTCGGCTGCTACCCGGCCCTGGACCCGGAGAAGGTCCGTGTGGTGCACAACGGCATCGACACCGCCCTCTACCGACCGGACCACGGCACGGACGTCCTCGACCGCGTCGGTGTCGACCCCGGCCGCCCGTACGTCCTGTTCGTCGGCCGCATCACCCGCCAGAAGGGCGTGCCCCACCTGCTGCGCGCCGTACGGGACATCGACCCGGCCGTGCAGGTCGTGCTCTGTGCCGGCGCGCCCGACACCCCGGAGATCGACCAGGAGTTCCGCGACCTCTTCGCGGAGCTGAGCCGTGTCCGCGAGGGCCTGTTCTGGATCCCGCAGATGCTGCCGCGCCCGGACGTGATCCAGCTCCTCACGCACGCCGCCGTGTTCGTCTGCCCGTCGGTGTACGAGCCGCTGGGCATCGTCAACCTGGAGGCCATGGCCTGCGGGACAGCCGTGGTGGCCTCGCGGGTCGGGGGTATCCCGGAGGTCGTGGAGGACGGCGTCACCGGCCTGCTCGTATCGACGGGGGACGACTTCGAAGCTCAGCTGGCCCGGGCCCTCGACTCGGTGCTCGCCGATCCCGCGACCGCCGCCCGGATGGGCGAGGCCGGCCGGGAGCGCGCGGTGCGCGCATTCGGCTGGGACGCGGTCGCCCGGAGGACGGTCCAGCTTTACGAGGAAGTCCTCAAACAGGCGTAGTCAATGGACAGGGTGCGGCACAACCGGGCGTAGAGGGGCGGCGGCATGCGGCGTGGTGGACCTTCGGTGCTGGGAATCGTACTGGCGGGCGGTGAGGGCAAGAGGTTGATGCCCCTGACCGCCGACCGGGCGAAACCAGCGGTGACCTTCGGCGGAACGTACCGCCTCGTGGATTTCGTCCTCTCCAACCTCGTCAACGCGGACATCCTGCGCATCTGCGTGCTCACGCAGTACAAGTCGCACTCGCTGGACCGGCACATCACCACCACCTGGCGCATGTCGAGCCTGCTCGGCAACTACGTCACCCCGGTCCCGGCCCAGCAGCGGCTCGGCCCGCGCTGGTACCTGGGCAGCGCGGACGCGCTTCTGCAGTCCCTGAACCTGGTGCACGACGAACAGCCGGAGTACGTCGCCGTGTTCGGCGCCGACCACGTCTACCGCATGGACCCCCGTCAGATGCTGACGCAGCACATCGAGGGCGGCGCGGGTGTGACGGTGGCCGGCATCCGCGTGCCGCGCACGGAGTCGTCGTCCTTCGGGGTGATCACGCCGGGCTCCGACGGCCGGACCGTCGAACGCTTCCTGGAGAAGCCGGCCGACCCGCCGGGCCTCGTCGACGACCCCGAGTGTGTGTTCGCCTCGATGGGCAACTACATCTTCACCACCAAGGCTCTGGTGGAGGCGCTCCAGCGGGACGCCGAGGACGAGAACTCGGTGCACGACATGGGTGGCTCGATCCTGCCCCAGCTCACCGACCGGGGCGAGGCGCAGCTGTACGACTTCAGCGCCAACCACGTGCCCGGTGACACCAACCGTGACCGGGGCTACTGGCGGGACGTCGGCACGCTCGACGCCTACTACGACGCCCATATGGACCTCATCGCCGAGCGCCCCGCCTTCAACCTCTTCAACCGCAGCTGGCCCATCTACACCAGCTCCGGCCAGCTCTCCCCGGCCCGCTTCAACGCGGGCGGCATCGCCAGTGAGTCGATCATCAGTGCGGGTTGCCTGATACGGGGTCAGGTGACCAGGTCCGTCCTGTCGCCGGGTGTCGTCGTCGACCCGGGCGCCGTCGTCCAGGGCTCGGTGCTGCACGACAATGTCCACATCGGGCGCGGCGCGGTGGTGCGCGGCGCCGTGCTCGACAAGAATGTCCAGGTGCCCCCGGGTGCCACTATCGGTGTCAACCCGGAGCGGGACTCGGAGCTGTACACGGTCTCCAAGGGCGGAGTGATCGCCCTGGGGAAGGGTCAACAGGTGTCGTAGGTCTGCGGCAGGTCTCGTAGTCCTTCAGGGTGACCACCGTGAACACAGATGTCCCATGCGTCCCGCCTTTCACACGCGGCGGGACTTAATCTGCTGTTAACTGTGCGTAGCTTGATCGTACTTGACCGTAATCGGCCAACAGCGATTGACTGCTGACTCACCCTTCGTCGACGCGAGGCAAGCCATTGACTTCTGACCTGCTCGCACCACTCGACCTGGCGTTCTGGAACATCGAGTCCGCCGCACACCCCATGCACCTGGCCGCCCTCGGCGTCTTCACGGCGAACTCGCCCTCCGCGGGAGCCCACGCCGCCGAGCTGCTCGCCACGCGGGCCGCCGGGGTGCCCGGGCTGCGGATGCGCATCCGGGACGTCTGGCTCCCGGACGTCCGGCTGCCGCTGGCGTTCGGCGGCGCGACCCGTGAGCCCGTCGCCGACTTCGAGCCCTTCGACCACGTCCGGCTGCACGCGCCGACCGCGGACTTCCACGCGGTGGCCGGGCGGCTGATGGAGCGTCCGCTGGAGCGTGGCCGGCCGCCCTGGGAGGCGCATGTGCTGCCGGGGGCGGACGGCACCTCCTTCGCCGTGCTCTTCAAGTTCCACCACGCCCTGGCCGACGGACTGCGGGCGCTGACGCTCGCCGCCGCCGTCATGGACCCCATCGACATGCCCGCGTCCCGACCGCGCCCCGCCGAGCCGCCGCGCGGCGGCCTCCTCGGCGACGTGCGCAAGCTGCCCGACCTGCTCCGGGGCACCTTCTCCGACCTCGGCCGCGCCCTCGACATCGGCGCGTCCGTCGCCCGCACCACGTTCGACGCGACCCTGGGCGCCCGCTCCTCCGCCGCGCTGACCTCCGAGGCCAGCGGCACGCGCCGTACCACCGGGGTGCTCGTGGACCTCGACGAGGTGCACCGGATCCGCAAGACCGTCGGCGGCACCGTCAACGACGTCCTCATCGCCGTCGTCGCGGGCGCGCTGCGCCGGTGGCTGGACGAACGCGGAGACGGCAGCGAGGGGGTCGCGCCCCGGGCGCTGATCCCCGTGTCCAAACGCCGCCCGCGCACCGCGCACCCCCAGGGCAACCGGCTCTCCGGCTATCTGATGAAACTGCCCGTCGACGATCCCGACCCGCTGCGCCGGCTGCGCACGGTCCGCACGGCGATGGACCGCAACAAGGACGCGGGCCCCAACAGGGGCGCCGGAGCGGTCGCCCTGCTCGCCGACCACGTACCGCCCCTCGGCCACCGCCTCGGCGGCCCGCTCGTCAGCCAGGCCGCCCGCCTCTGGTTCGACATCCTCGTCACCAGCGTCCCGCTTCCCAGCCTCGGCCTCCGCCTCGGCGGCTGCCCCCTCGCCGAGGTCTACCCCCTCGCCCCGCTGGCCCACGGGCAGTCCCTGGCCGTCGCCGTCTCCACGTACCGGGGGAGCGTCCACTACGGACTGGTCGCCGACGCGGAGGCCGTGCCGGACCTTGAGCTGCTGGCCAAGGCGGTGGCCTTGGAGGTCGAGGAACTGCGGGCGGCGTGCGAGCCGTGACGCCGAGGGCACCTTTCTCGCCCCCGCCGCCCCTACCCGTCCCTCCCCCACTCTCGGCTTCGCTCGAGCGGGAGGTGCCCCCACCAAGGGGCTGCGCGCCCCTTCGACCCCCGTCACAGACTCGGGGCTCCGCCCCGGACCCCGTTCGCGCAGTTCCCCGCGCCCCCGCCAAAGGGCGCCGGGGACAGCGGGACGAAACCCA